>NZ_JBLEBI010000103.1:0-23576 GCF_047340315.1 Streptomyces sp. AF1A | reverse complement strand
GGCCTGCTCACCCCGGAGGACTTCACCGCCGTCCCCTTCTTCACCGCCGCCGCGCTGATCGCCGCCCCCCTGTCCTCGCTGCGCACCACCGTCGTCACCGGCCTCGCGGCCCTCGCCGCGATCAGCGCCGTGCACGTCGAAGCGCGCGTCGATGCGTCGGTGGCCACCGTCACCGACCTCGTCACCGTGGCCACGGTCGCCCTGCCGGCGGTCGCCATCAACCGGGTGGTGCGCCGCGGCGACCGGCGGCTCGCCTCCGCCCGGGAGATCGCCGAGGCCGCCCAGCGCGCGGTCCTGCCGGAGCCGGCCGCGCGGATCGCGGGCCTGGAGATCGCCGCCCGGTACGAGGCGGCCCGGAAGGACGCGTTCATCGGCGGCGACCTGTACGCGGTGCAGGACAGCCCGCACGGGGTCCGGCTGGTCGTGGGGGACGTGCGCGGCAAGGGCATGGGCGCGGTCGCCGTCGTGGCCGTGGTGATCGGGGCGTTCCGGGAGGCCGCCGAGCAGGAGCCCACCCTGGAGGCGGTGGCGCAGAGGCTGGAGCGGGCGCTGGCGCGCGAGGGTGCCCGGCGGGACGGCATCGACGCGTTCGAGGGGTTCACCACCGCCGTCCTCGCCGAACTCCCGCACGACGACGGGGTGGTGCGGATCGTCAACCGGGGCCATCCGCCGCCGCTGTTGCTGCACGCCGGCGGCGGACTGCGCACCCTGGCCGCGCCCGAGGCCGCGCCGCCGCTCGGCATGGGCGATCTGGGCCGGTGGCCCGACCGCGCCCTGGAGGCCGAACTCCCGCACGGAGCCACCCTGTTGCTGTACACCGACGGCCTGTCCGAGGCGCGGGACGCCCGCGGCCGGTTCTACGACCCCGAACGGCGGCTCGCCGGACGCACCTTCGCCGGTCCCGGCGCGCTGCTCGGCCGGCTCGCCGAGGAGGTGCGCCGGCACTCCGGCGGCGGCATGACGGACGACATGGCGCTGCTCGCCGTACGGCGTTCGTGATCGACGTCACCCACCGTGTCCGGATGGGAGCCCTCCGCATAACATCTGAGACACCATCAAAACTGCTGTGACTCCTGTGCTGTGACCAACTCGCCCGATTTGCAGGGGTCCTGGCGGGTAAGTCCACGGCCGAAAACGTTAATGATCAAGCTGAACGGCTTGGAAACCACCTGCCGGGTCTATTAACGTTCGATAACGCAGCGCGGTCGTCCCAGCCGTCACCCGAGGCGGCTCCGTGCGCACGCGCCGAATCCCGCAAGGGAACCGGGGAACCACCACCCTGGGGTGAATCACGCGGATGCCGCCATGGGCCAGCCGGTCCACGACCGGTATACGCGCGTAGGAGACCTTCCCGCTCCGAACCCGTCAGCTAACCCGGTAGGCGGCGGAAGGAAAGGAGTACGCCTCCGTGCCGTCCAACCGGCCCGCCCCCGAAGCCCCCTTCGTGCCGGCCCAGCGCGAGTCCGAGCCCTTCGTCTACGGGTCCTTCCCCGCGGACGAGGGTCCCTGGGAGGAGTGGAACCCCACCGAGGACTCCGTCGGCCCGGTCCGCGGCCGGCACCGGGTCGCCAAGCAGCGCGGCGGCTTCGCACGCAGCTCCACCGTCCTCGGCGTCGGTGTGATCGCCGCGGTCGGCGCGGGCGGCATGGCCAGCGCCAACACCGGCAAGCCGCCGGTCTCCATCTCCCTGCCGGACCTGAACTCCGTCGAGCACCTGTTCGGCGACGACGCCTCCGGCGCGCACCACGCCACCACCACCGCACTCAGCGACGTCGGCCGGACCGCCCCCGAGAGCGACAAGAGCACCGGCGCCGGCGAGGCCCTGCGCAACCGGATCATGGCCCAGGCCGAGCAGCAGCAGGGCCAGGCCGACAGCAAGGCCACCGCCGCCGCGCTCGCCGCCGACGAGCAGCAGACCGCCGACGCGGCCGCCAAGGCGGAGAAGGAGGCCGCCGCCAAGGCGGCCGAGGCCAAGAAGCAGGCCGAGGCCGAGGCCAAGAAGGCGGCCGAGGCCAAGCGCCTCGCCGCGCTGGCCAAGGAGTACACCCTGCCGGTCGTCTCGTACACGATCACCGGTACCTTCGGCCAGCCCGGAGCCATGTGGTCCTCCGGCTACCACACCGGCCTCGACTTCGCCGCGCCCACCGGCACCCTCATCAAGGCGATCCACAGCGGCACGGTCACCCAGGCCGGCTGGGCCGGCTCCTACGGCTACCGCACGGTGCTCACCCTGGACGACGGCACCGAGCTGTGGTTCTGCCACCAGTCCTCGATCAACGTCACGGTCGGCCAGAAGGTCTCCACCGGCGAGGTCATCGGCCGGGTCGGCGCCACCGGCAACGTCACCGGGCCCCACCTGCACCTGGAGGTCCACCCCAACGGCCAGGCCACCGCCGTCGACCCGGCGCCGTGGCTGCGCGAGAAGGGCCTCACCCCCTGACTCCGCCCTCCGGGCGATCCCGGCGCCGGCGACGGAATGAGATCATCCGTCGCCAGCGTTGGCACAAAGCATGACTTCTCTGCGCAAACTCGGCTCCTCCGACCTCGAGGTCTTCCCGCTCTCCCTGGGCGGCAACGTCTTCGGCTGGACCGCCGACGAGGAGACCTCCTTCGCCGTCCTGGACGCCTACGCGGCCGCCGGCGGCAACTTCATCGACACGGCCGACTCCTACTCCGCCTGGATCGAGGGCAACAAGGGCGGCGAGTCCGAGACGATCATCGGCAAGTGGGTCAAGGCCCGCGGCAACCGGGCCGACGTCGTCATCGCCACCAAGGTCAGCCAGCACCCGGAGTACCGGGGGCTGTCCGCGGCCACCATCAGGGCCGCCGCCGACGCCTCCCTGCGCCGCCTCGGCACCGACTACATCGACCTCTACTACACCCACTTCGACCAGCCGGAGGTGCCGGTCGAGGAGATCATCGGCGCCCTGGACGAGCTGGTGAGGGCCGGCAAGGTCCGGCACATCGCCGCCTCCAACATCGGCGCCGAGCGACTGAGGGAGTCCCTGGACTTCTCCGCCCGCGAGGGTCTCGCCCGCTACGTCGCCCTCCAGCCCCACTACAACCTGGTCTCCCGCGCCACCTACGAGGGCCCGCTGCAGGACCTCGTCGCCCGCGAGGGGCTGTCCGCCGTCCCGTACTTCGCCCTCGCCTCGGGCTTCCTGACCGGCAAGTACCGCCCCGGTACGACGGTCGACAGCGCCCGCGCCGGCCGGGTTGCCGAGTACGCGGGCTCCGAGCGTGGCCAGAAGGTCCTCGCCGCCCTCGACGAGGTCGCCGCCGCCCACGACGCCCCGGTCGCCGCCGTCGCCCTCGCCTGGCTCGCCGCCCAGCCGACGATCGCCGCCCCGATCGCCTCGGCACGGACGGTGGAGCAGCTGCCGGACCTGCTGGGCGTGGCGGAGCTGAGGCTCACGGACGCCGAGGTGCAAAAGCTCACGGACGCGTCGGCGTAACCCCTCCCGCGCCGCCGTGCCGCGGCGGCGCGGGACCCGCAGGCCCTAGGTCCGGTACGGGTTGTACGCGGGGTACGGCACCGGCGGGCACCCGTACGGCGCGTACGGCGCCCAGTACGCGGGGGCGGGGGCGCAGACCCGGGCCGCGTACTCCAGGGCCGGCCGGGCCGGCTCCCTGTGCTGCCACAGCTCCTGAAGCAGCTCCCGCTCCCGCACCGGGAAGTCGGCCCCGGCCCGCCCCCGACCCGCCCGCCGCCGCAGCAGGGCCAGCGCGGTCGCGTGCGCCTCGTACTGCGCCACCGCGCGCGCCGCGGGCCGTCCGGCATGGTGCCGCGCAAAGTCCTTGGCCACCCGCCGGGCCCGCATCGAGCCGAGCGCGAACGGCTCGCCCGGTCCCAGCCATCCGGCGGCCACATACACCGGCAGCTCCTCCCGTACGGTCCGCAGCTCCCGCTGGCGCGTCCAGATCGCGAGCCAGGTCAGCAGCCCGAACGCGGGCACCATGAATGCGCCGTAGACGGCGAAGAACCCGTACTCGCCGAAGGTGGACGAGCCGTTCCAGAAGGCGTGCATGCCCATCGCGAGCAGCAGCCCGCCGACCGGCACCAGCACCCGCCGGGCGTGCTGCCGCTCCGCGGACAGCGCGGCGATGCCGAAGCCGATGCCGGTGAGGGTGGTGAACAGGGGGTGCGCGAACGGTGACATCACGATGCGCACGAAGAAGGTGGCGGCGGTGACGGAGACGATGCCGTGGCCGCCGGTGAGCCGATCGGTGCCGAAGGCCGTGCCGAGATAGAGGATGTTCTCGGTGAACGCGAACCCGGTGGCGGTGATCCCCGCTATCACGACCCCGTCCACGATCCCGGTGAAGTCGCGTCTGCGGAAGAGGAAGACCAGCAGCACGGCCAGGGACTTGGCCGACTCCTCGACGATCGGCGCTATCAGGGTCGCGCCCAGGGTGTTGGCGCCGGCCGGGTCCGCGGTCGAGCCGGCTATCCACTTCACGGCGAAGCTGTTGGCGACGATGGCGATCAGCGCCGCCGCGCACGCGCCCCAGGCGAAGGCGAAGGCCAGGTTGCGCCACGGGCCGGGCGCCACCCGGTCCAGCCACCGGAAGGCGGCGATCAGCCAGGGCACCGGCAGCACGGCCAGCGCGATCCCCACCAGGAACCCCTCCGTGCCGGTCTGCCGCCGCACCAGCGCCAGGATGACCAGCCCGGACAGCGCCAGCAGCGTGATCAGCGCCCCGTACCGCACCCACCGGCGCTGCCACCAGTGCGGATGGCGGAGCACGCCCGCGCCGGGGCTCGGGGGATACGTCGGGTACAGGGGACTGGTGGCCACGGCATCGACCCTAACGGTGACGGGACGAGGGGCTGGAGCGGTTTGCCGGTGCTGGTCGTCAGCGGCTACGTCGGTGCGGTACGCGCCGGAACAGCAGATCGTTCACCACATGACCCTTGTCCAGTCCCTGCCCCTCGAAACGGGTGAGCGGCCGGAACTCGGGGCGGGGCGCGAAACCGCCGTCCGCCTGCGTGTTCTCGAAGTCGGGATGCGCGCCGAGCACCTCCAGCATCTGCTCGGCGTACGGCTCCCAGTCGGTCGCGCAGTGCACGATCGCACCGGGCTTCAGCCGGCTCGCGGCGAGCGTGAGGAACTCGGGCTGGATGAGCCGCCGCTTGTGGTGCCGCTTCTTGGGCCAGGGATCCGGGAAGTACACGCGCAGCCCGTCGAGGGAGTCGGGCCGCAGCATCTCCCGGAGCAGGATGATCGCGTCGCCGTTTCCCACCCGGACGTTGGTCAGCCCCCTGCGGTCGGCGAGGTTGAGCAGATTGCCCTGGCCCGGGGTGTGCACGTCGACGGCGAGGATGTTGGTTCCGGGGTCGGCGGCGGCCATCTGCGCGGTGGCCTCCCCCATGCCGAACCCGATCTCCAGCACCACGGGGTTGGTGTTCCCGAACAGCTCGGCGGGATCGACGATCCGCCGGCCGTCGATGTCGAGCCCCCACGTGGGCCACAGCCGCTGAAGGGCGTCGGCCTGCCCGGCCGTCACCCGGCTGCGCCGCGGCTGGAAGCTCCGGATCCGCCGCTCGAAGTGCGACCCGGCGGGATCGGCCTTGGGCCCGTCCGGGAACCGGGGCTCACCCTTGGCCCGGGTGTGCCGGACCGGCCCGCCGGGCGCGGGCGGCGCGGCGGGGAGGACTTCGGGGGCATTCAGAGAATCAGACACAGTAAGCCCAATTTTACGGACCCTGTGACGGTGCGAGGGCCTACAGCGAACCGAGCATCGACAGCACCCGGCGCCCGACCTCCCGCCCGATCGGCAAGGACGCGGTCGCGGCCGGAGACGGCGCGTTCAGCACGTGCACGGCCCGGGGCCCCTCCCGGATGAGGAAGTCGTCCACCAGCGTCCCGTCGCGCAGCACCGCCTGCGCACGCACCCCGGCAGGGGCCGGCACCAGGTCCCCGGACTCCGCCGCGGGCAGCAGCCTTTGCACCGCCCGAAGGAACGCCGCCTTGGACACCGAGCGGCGCAGCTCGCCCGCGCCGTACCGCCAGTGGCGCCGCGCTATCGCCCAGGATCCCGGCCACGCCACCGTCGCGGCCAGCTCCCGGGGGCGTACGACCCCCCAGTCGTACCCCTCCCGGGCCAGCGCCGGCACCGCGTTCGGGCCGATGTGCACGCCGCCGTCGATGCCCCGGGTCAGATGGACGCCGAGGAAGGGGAACGCCGGATCCGGCACCGGGTACACCAGCCCCCGCACCAGCTCGGGCCGCGCCAGCTCGTAGTACTCGCCGCGGAACGGCACGATCCGCACCTCGGGCTCGTCACCGGTCAGCCGGGCGACCTCGTCGCAGTAGAGCCCGGCGCAGTTCACCAGCACCCGGCCGCGGACCACGTCCCCGCCGGCGGTGAGCACGGCCACACCCCGCTCCGGCCGCCGGTCGACGCGCACCACCCGCGCGCCGTACCGGATCTCGGCGCCCGAGCCCCGCGCGAGCTGCCGGGCGACTCCCACGAAGTCGCACACGCCCGTGGTTCCGACGTGGATCGCGGCCAGGCCGCGCACCTCCGGCTCGTACTCCGCGATCTGCGCGACGCCCAGTTCCCGCACCGGGATGCCGTTCTCCCGGCCGCGCTGCACGAGCGCGTGCAGCCGCGGCAGCTCCTCCCGCTCGGTGGCGACGATCAGCTTGCCGGTGACGGCGTGCGCGATGCCGTACTCGGCGCAGAACTTCACCATCTCCGCGGCGCCCCGCACCGCGTACCGCGCCTTGAGCGAGTCGGGGCGGTAGTAGATCCCGCTGTGGATCACCCCGCTGTTGCGCCCCGTCTGGTGCCGGGCCGGGGCCGGCTCCTTCTCCAGCACGGTCACCCGCGTACCCGGCGCCGCCCGCGTGATCGCATACGCCGTCGACAGCCCGACGATCCCCCCGCCGATCACCAGCACGTCGCAGTCGTACGCACCGTCCCGCACCTGCACCACCTCCCACCTCGATAGTGCACTGCGCCACTGACATCGACTTCAAACGCGGCCGGTGTGCGGCGTTCACGACCCGGGCGGGAGCCGCCGGATTCAGGCCGGAGCCATCAGCAGCGGCCGGGCCCGCTCCCGCAGCTCCACGACCCGCGGCTCGTCCCCGTACGGCTCCAGCCGGTGCAGCAGGTCCTTCACGTACTCCGTGGTGCGCGCAGACGAGATCCGCCCGGCCACCTCCACGGCCCGCACCCCCTGCTCGCAGGCGGCGTCCAGGTTGCCCGACTCCAGCTCGGCGACGGCCGAGACGACCAGCCGCAGTCCGTGCGACCGCACGAACTCCTCCGTCGGCTTCGACAGCGCCTGCTCGGTGAACCGCCGGACCTGCCGCGGCGCCTTCAGATCGCGATAGCACTCGGCGGCGTCCGCGGCGAACCGGTCGTAGCCGTAGAAACCGAGCCACGAGGGGTCGTTGTCCCCTTCCCGGGACCGCTCCAGCCAGCCCTCGGCGGCCTTCAGGGCGGTGCCCGCCGCCTGCGCGTCTCCCGCACGCGCGTGGGCGCGCGCCTCGACCAGCCGGAAGAAGCTCATGGTGCGGGCGGTCGCCAGACCCCGGTTGCGCTCCAGGGCGGCCTGGGCGAGGTCGACTCCCTCGTCGCCGAACCCGCGGTACGTCGCCTGCAGCGACATGGAGGCGAGCACGTACCCGCCGAGCGGTACGTCGGCCGCCGCCCGCGCGAGTCTGAGGGCCTGGATGTAGTACCGCTGCGCGGCCTCCTGCTGGCCGGTGTCGAAGGCCATCCACCCGGCGAGCCGGGTGAGTTCGGCGGCGGCGCCGAACAGGGCGCGGCCGACCTCGTCGGAGTAGGAACCGAGCAGCAGCGGAGCCGCCTCCACGCGCAGGCACTCCGGCACCATCGACGAACGCCAGTCGCCGCCTCCGTACTTGGAGTCCCAGCGCCTGGCGTCCTCGGCGGCCTCGCGCAGCTTCCGCACGTCGCTGTGGCCGACTTTGAGCGGTGCGCCGGACCCCTCGGCGGAATTCGCCTCCCGCGCGACCGAGCTGTCGGCGGGGGTTATCAGCCAGCGTGAAGCGGGCGTTGCGTATGCGCTCACTGCGAACGACCCGGCGAGGGACTGCCAGATGCCGCCGGAGCCGGCCCGGCGGCCGGCGAGGTCGAGGCGGTACAGCTCCGTCGCCGACTTCACCGCCTGTGCCACGTCTCTGGGGAAGGCGAGGCCCACTTCCGGCGCGGGATCCGCGTCCGCCAGGCCGATCTCGTGGAGCGGCACCGGGCGGCCGAGCTTCTGGCCGATGGCGGCCGCGATGAGGTGCGGCGCCGCACCCTGCGGCACCATCCCCTTCGACACCCAGCGCGCCACGGAGGTCTTGTCGTAGCGAAGCGTCAACCCGCGTTGTGCGCCGAGGTCGTTGACGCGTCGCGCAAGCCCTGCGTTGCTGATTCCCGCGAGGGCGAGAACGGCGCCGAGCTTTTCGTTCGGCCCGCGTTGCTCCCTGGACATGCGCCACCCCTCGACACAGACGGCCGCCGCACTGGCATAACCGCGCGGCATTCGTAAACCCAGCGTAGTTCGCCGCATCCCAAGCGTTAAGGGGCATTGTTCCGGATGGCGGGATTGTGGTCCGTACGGGAGTGCGGTCCTGTACGCACCGTGCACGACCTGTCGCGTCGTGCCCCCGCACGTGTGGCCGTGCGCCCGTCCGTGCGCTCTTCTCCGGCCAACGGGGGAGCGGTTCCATGACTCTTGCGTGGGTCGGCCCGCTGTACTGGATCCAGTGGGCTGGGGGACACCGCCACCTTCATCCCCGCGGGTGGCGGACCGGTCCGGGAGGCGAAGTCCGCCTCCCGGACCGTGCGCACGTCCGCGCCGCCACGCGCGTGACGGGCCTGTACGGAGCGTGCTCAGATGACGCTCCGCTCTTCTTATTTGGCCGAAAATCGACCCCCTGGTGGGCAGTGGATTTCCGCTCCTACCACGCACGTTGAGGGCGCGAACGGCGTTTTGGGGGAGCATTTCGGGGGCGCATTCGCGTCGCACGCTTCCCGCCCCGCCCCTGCTCGCGCCCGCCGCCGCCGCGTCAACTTCCCTTGCCGCCCCACGATCAAAGGCGGTGTCAGGGCCCCTCCACAGCACGTCCTTCGTGGCAGCATGGGGAACCGGTTCGTGCGGTGCACTGGTTGTCCACAGCGTGTGGAGGCGTCGATGCGGTGGTTGGTGGGTTGGAGCAGCACCGCCGCGGGCGCCGCCCGGATCGGCTCCGCCGGCGCCGTGGGATACGACGGCGAAACCCTGCACCCGGTCGGCTCCCAACTCCTTTGGGGCGACCCGGACCCGCTGTGGGCCGTCGGCGACTGGCGCCCGGACGAGGTGCGCGTGGTGAAGGCCGACGCGCAGAACCGGATCGCCGTCCTCGGCATCTGCGGCGCCTCCGACGACGAGCTGCGCCGCGGCCTGTTCACCGCGCGCGGGGGCGCACTGCGTCACCTGACGAGCTGGCCCGGCAGCTACACGGCCGTCGTCCAGGTGGGACGGCGCATCACCGTCTGCGGCGATCTGGCGGGCGCCCGCCCCGTGTTCCACACCCCCTGGGCGGGCGGCACGGCCTACGCCACCGCCGCGCTGCCCCTCGCCGACCTCATCGAGGCCAACCTCGACTTCGCCCACCTGGCCGCCGTGCTCGCCGCCCCCGACGTCCCGGCGGCCCTGCGGGACACCACCCCCTACGAGGGCGTACGGCGCATTCCGCCGGGGCACGCGCTCGTCCTGCGTGCCGGCGTCCGGGAGATCGTCGGGTACGAGCCGGTCGCCTCCCTGGCCGTGGCCGCGCCCCCGGCCGACCCCGACCGCGCCGTGGACGCCGTGCGCGACGCCCTTGTGGAGGCGGTCCGCACCCGGCTGTCGGCCCCCCGGCACGTGCCGGACCTCGATCCCGGGCCCGTGCCCGGAATGGGCCCCGCCGAGCGGCGCGCCCGGCGCGGGATGCCCGTGCCCGGCATCGGTGCCGACCTGTCCGGCGGACCGGCCTCCGGCACCCTCGCGCTGCTGGCCGCCGGGCTGCCCGGCAGACCCGGCACCCTCCTGGGCCACGGCACGGGCGCGGGCGAGCGGCTCCTCGCCGTCACCTTCAACGACCTCGCCGTGGGCGGCCGCGAGGCCGAGCTCGAACGCGCCGGCACCCTCGCCGCCAACCCCCGCCTGCACCACGTGGTGGTCGCGGGCGGCGAGGAGACCCTCCCCTACGCCGACCTCGACGGCCCCCTCACCGACGAACCCGGACCCTCCCTGGTCCTTGCCGCCCGGCACCGCGCGCGGTTCGCCGCCGGCAGCGCCGACCACTTCACCGGCCACGGCGCGCGTCAGGTCCTGGACGCCCACCCGGCCCGCCTCGCCGACCTGCTGATGGACCGCCGGCGCCGCCATCTGGTCCGCCCGGTCGCCGCCCTCGCACGGGCCGACGGCTCCGTGATGGTCCCCGCGCGCGTGTACGGCGCGGCCCGGCGGCACGCCCGCACCCCCTACCGGGCGGGCCTGGAGGCGCTGGCCGAGCGTCTGATGCGGCGCCGCTTCGACGAGCCCAAGGGGGCCGTCGGCGCGTCCCTGGCCGCGCTGACCTGGGCCGGGCCCGGGCCCGCCGCCGGCTGGCTGACCGGCGAGGCACTGGCTGAAGTATCGGTTCTGCTGCAGGGTGCGGCGGACCGTTCCGGAACCGCTGCCCAGCGCCCCGGCGACCACCGCGCGCGTGCCGCACTCGCCCGGTACGCCGCCGATTTCCGGGTCCTGGAACAGGCCGCCGAGATCCGCTCCCAGCGGCTGCACGCGCCCTTCCTCGACAACCAGGTCGTCCGCGCCTGCCGCGACCTGCCCGAGGCGCTGCGCGTCCAGCCCGGCGCCCGGGCCGCCATCCTCCGCGCGGTCCTGGAGGGCGCCGGCGTCAACGACCTCCCGCCCGGCTGGGGCGCCCCCTCCCACGCCTCCTCCGCGGCCGCCGCACGCACGGGCCTGCGCGTGGCGGCCGACTCCCTCGTCGACCTCTTCGTCAGCCCGCTGCTGGCCGACGCGGGCCTGGTGGAGGCCCGGGTGCTGCGCAGCGCCGTCCGCTCCGCCGCGGCCGGCGACCCCCTCCCCCTGGACGGCCTCGCCGACCTCGTCTCCCTCGAACTCTGGCTCCGCCGGCTGCTGTCGCGCCGGGGCACCTGCTGGACGGGCACCCCGGCCCCGTCCCGGGCGGTGCCCTCCGGGATCCAGCCGAGGAAGGGGGCGTTGGCCTCCGGCGCCTGAAGACGGAAGGGCGCCGCGGCGCCCCACGACCGAGGACGCCGATCGGGCTCCGCCGTGGAAACCGCCGTGCCCCATCGGCGCCCCACGACCGAGGACGCCGATCGGGCTCCGCCGGCGAAACCGCCGTGCCCCCTCCTGCATCCCCCCGCGACAATGACCAGGTGCGGTACAGAATCCTGGGCGTGGCCATGGCAGCAGACGACCGTGGCGCCCCCCTGCCCATCGGCGGACCGCGCCTGCGCACCCTCCTCACCGCCCTCGCCCTCCGCCCCGGCCGCACCGCCACCCCCGAAGCCCTCATCGACGAGATCTGGGCGGACGACCCGCCCCAGGACGCCCACGCCGCCCTCCAGGCGCTCGTCGGCCGGCTGCGCCGCACCCTCGGCAGGGACACCGTCGCCTCCACCCCCGGCGGCTACCGCCTCGAAGCGACCGAGGACGACGTCGACCTGTACGTCTTCGAACGCCTCACCCACACCGGCACCAAGGCCCTCACCGACGGCGACCCGGCCACCGCCGACCGCACGCTCACCGAGGCCCTCGCCCTGTGGCACGGCCCCGCCCTCGCCGACCTCCCCGACCGCACCGCGGCCACCCGCCCTGAGGCGCTGCGCCTGGAGGCCACCCGCGCCCGCGCCGCCGCGGCCCTCGATCTCGGCCGCGCCCGGGACGTCGTACCGGAGCTGCGGGAGCTGACTGCGGCCCACCCGTACGACGAGCCGCTGCACGCCCTCCTCATCCGCGCCCTGCGCGACACCGGCCGCCCCGCCGACGCCCTCGCCGCCTACGAGTCCGCCCGCCGCACCCTCGCCGACACCCTCGGCACCGACCCGGGCCCGGAACTCAGGGCCCTGCACGCCGCGTTGCTGGCGCAGCGGAAACCGGAGCAGGTGAAGGCGCCGGCCCCCGCCCAGCCGCCCGAGCGGCGGGGCAACCTGCGCCCCCGCCTGACGTCCTTCGTCGGGCGGGAACCGGAACTCGAGGCCGTTCGTTCCGACCTGCACAGGGCCCGCCTGGTCACCCTCACCGGACCGGGCGGCTCGGGCAAGACCCGCCTCGCCGAAGAGGCCGCCGCGGCCCTCGCCCCGGCCTGGATGGTCGAACTGGCCCCGCTCGACCATCCGGAGGCGGTGCCCGGCGCGGTGGTCAGCGCGCTCGGTCTGCGCGAGACCATGCTGCTGGGCACCGACCTGGCGACCCTGCAGGCCGACCCCACGGCCCTGCTGATCGAGTACTGCGCCCCGCGCGGCCAACTCCTGATCCTCGACAACTGCGAGCACGTCATCGGCGCGGCCGCCGCCCTCGCCGAGACCCTCCTCACCCACTGCCCCGGGCTCACGATCCTCGCGACCAGCCGTGAACCCCTCGGCGTCCCCGGCGAGTCGGTGCGCCCGGTCGAGCCCCTCGTCCCGGAGCAGGCGCACCGCCTGTTCGTGGAGCGCGCCAGGGCCGTCCGCCCCGACGCCGACGTGGTGCTCCGCGACACCGCGGCCGTGGCGGAGATCTGCCGCCGCCTGGACGGGCTGCCGCTCGCCATCGAACTCGCGGCGGCCCGGCTGCGGCTGCTGGCCCCGCGGCAGATCGCGGACCGGCTCGACGACCGCTTCCGCCTGCTCACCTCCGGCAGCCGCACGGTCCTGCCCCGCCAGCAGACCCTGCGCGCGGTCGTCGACTGGTCCTGGGAACTGCTGGACGAGCGGGAGCGCACGGTGCTGCGCGAGGTGTCGGTCTTCGCCGGCGGCTGGGACCTCGCGGCGGCCGAGGCCGTGTGCACCGGCCCGGCGGCGGACCTGGTCGGCGCGCTGGTCGACAAGTCCCTCGTGGTCGCCGCCCCGGACGGCCCCGAGGGCTCGGGCGGCATGCGCTACCGCATGCTGGAGACCATCCACGAGTACGCCGCCGAGCGCGCGGCCGAGGTTCCCGAGCTGCGCGCCGCCGCCGAGCGACGGCATCGCGCGTGGGTGCGCGAACTGGTCGAGGAGGCCGAGCCGCGCCTGCGCTCCGCGGACCAGCTGCCCTGGATCGCCCGCCTGGAGGCCGACCTGGACAACATCCGCGCGGCGCTGGACCGTGCCGTGCGCGCCGGTGACGAGGCGGAGGCGGGCGCCATCGTGGTGGCCATGGGCTGGTTCTGGTGGCTGCGCAACTACCGGCAGGAGGCGGTGACCTGGGTACGACTGGTCCTGCGGCTGGGCGTGGCCCTGGACGCCCTGGCCGCCGGGGACAGCGACGCCGACCTCGCGGCGCTCACCGCGTCGGCCGACCCGGTCGGGGCCTTCCTCGCCGCTCCCGACGGCGAGGCGGGGCATCCGTTGCGGGAGCTGCGCATGGACCTGCGGATGCTCGACCTGTTCCTGACCTCCGAGTTGAGCACCGAGAACCTCGCCGCCGACGACCGGGCCACCGAGTACCTCGCGCGCGTGCGGTCGGTCTACGAGCGGGGTGGCCCGCAGGCCGCCCGGCTCCCGGGCATCGTCTGGCCGCTGACCGCCTACTACCTCGGCGGTCCCGCCGACGTCGGCCCCGACCTGTCCGCCGCGGTCGCCAACTGCCGGAGGTACGGAGGCGACTGGGAGGTCGGCGTCTCACTGATGTACCGCACCCATGTGATCGTCGACTCCCCGGGCAATCTGCGCGGTGTGGACGAGGACCTGGCGGAGCTGCGGATGCTCAGCCGGCGGGTCGGGGACCGCTGGATGCGGGCGCAGGTGTGCAGCGCGGCCGGTGAGACGGCCATGGTGCGGGGCCGGTTCGACGAGGCGCGCGGCGAGTACGAGGAGGCGCTGCGGCTCGCCTACGAGGTGGGCGCCTACGCGGAGTCCCCGTTCCTGATGGCCCGGCTCGCCGAGATCGGCTACCGCTCCGGCGACCGGGACGCCGCCCTGGCCGTCCTGGACGAGGCGGAGCGGGCCGCGGACCGGTACGGGGCGGCGGAGTCCCGTGCCTTCGTGCTGGTGATGCGGGCCCACATCGCCCTGCACGACGGGCAGACGGCCCGGGCCCGCGAACTGTACGAGGAGACCTGCGCGGTGGCCCGGGGTGGCGCCCCGCCGCCGCAGTTCACGGCGATCCTGCGGACGATCGAGGCGCTGCTGGTCGCCCAGGAGTCGGGCCCGCGGCACGGCCTGCCCATCGTGGCCGAGGCGCTGCGCCGGGCGGCGGAGCAGCGGTGCGCCGAGTCGATCACCGGCGGGATCGTGGACATCGCGGCCGGCCTGCTGGGCAGGCTGGGCGACCTGCCGCGCGCGGTCCGGCTGTACGAGGCCTCGGACCGCTGGCGCGAGGGCCTCCGGCGGTCGGAACCGGAGCGCAGCGAGGCCGCCGAGGTACTCGCCGCCGCCCGCGCGACCCTGTCGCACGACCGCTTCGAGGCCGAGCGCACCAGGGGCGCGGCCTACGGCGTGGCGGAGGTCCTGGAGGACTTGGCGGAAGCCATGGCGTGAGGGGCTGCCGGTACGGGGTCGGCCGGTACGGGGCGGCCGGTACGAGGGCGTGGGGCTGGGGGCGACTGGCACGGAGGCGACCGGCACGAGGGCGTGGGGCTGGGGGCGACTGGCACGGAGGCGACCGGCACGAGGGCGTGGGGCTGGGGGCGACCGGCACCGGGACGACCGGCGCGGAGGCGGCCGGCACAGGGACAGCCGCCGTCGAAGGACGCCTCGCAGGACGCCGGGCCCCTACCGGCAGGTGAACCGGGAGTGCGCCCAGTCCGCCGCCGCGACCCGGTCGAGGCCGTCGCCGCGCGATGTCACCACAAGCCGTACGGTCCTGCGCCCGGTGAGGTCCACATGGACGGGCACCGCCCGGTCCCGGCCCCCGACCGTGCCGGACTGCCACAGCCGCACCCCGTCGCCGTAGACGGAGAAGGCGACCTTGCCGAGGCCGAGGGGCATGTCGTCCACGCCGGCCAGTGCGTCGTAGGCGGTGCACTGCCGGTTGAGGGCGACGGTGACGGACGAGTCGCCGTGGACGGTCGCCCCGCGCGCGTACTGCTTGCCGCTGATCGACATGCCGTAGCGCCGCCACACCCAGCTGCTCTCGCCCAGCACGATCTCCGGCCGGGTGCCGTCGCCGTCGACGTCGTAGCGCAGGCCGCTCAGCTCGTAGACCAGCGGAGCGGGCGGCGAAGGGTGCGTCGGGGCAGGTGTGGGCGTCGGCCTGGGGCCGGGTTCCGGGACCGCCGTGGGCGTCGGCCTCGGAACGGGCGCAGGAGTCGGCGTGGGTGTTGGGGCCGTTGTGGGTGCCGGGGTCGGGGTGGGGGTCGGCTCGGGGGCGGGCACCACCGGCTCCGGCGCCGGTTTCCGCTTCGGCGGTGGGGGACTCGGGGTTTGGGGCCGCACCAGCGGGGCGGACGGCGACGGCCCGGCGGTCTGTCTTGTGGGGTGGCCGTCGTCGACCAGGGCGAGTGCGACCGCGGCGGCGGCAACGGCGACGACACCGGCCGCGATGCCCGCCTTCACCGGGGCCACGAGCCCCTCCGCGGCAGCGGCACCGCCCGCGCCGCCGGACGATCCGCCCTCCGCCGCGGCGGCGCCCACGACCCCCGCCCCGGCGCTCGAGGCCACGATGCCGAGCGCCTTGGCGTATCCGGCGGCCCCGAACCATCCGACGACCGCGACCGGGACGACAGCGGGGATACCGCCCGCGACCTCCTCGATCTGTGCGGCGGCGAGCCGGCACCTGGCGCACTCCTCCAGGTGCTTGCGCAGGCCCCGCTCGGCGCGGAGGCGCAGCTTGCGGCGGGCCCAGGTGCCGAGCTGGTCGGCGTAGCGGGCGCACTCCTCGTCGGCGGCGAGGGCGGCGCTGACATGGGCCTGGAGGTAGGCCTGCTTCAGCCCCTCACGCGCGCGGCTGGCGAGCACGCGCGTGCCGTTGGCGTCCAGCCCGAACAGAACGGCCACCTCGCTCGGCGACTCGTCCTCCACCTCGGTGTGCCACAGCACGGCCTGCCAGCGCTCGGGCAGCGAGCGGAAGGCCCGCATGGCCATCGACTGCTCGGCCTCGTGCAGGGCCCGCACGTCGGCGCCCGGGTCCAGGGCGTCGCCGGGGACGCCCGGTCCCCGCGCGGCCTGCTGGGCGAACGAGGCGAAGTCGTCGACGAGTTGCTCGCGCCTGGCGGACCTCGTCCAGTGCGCGGCGACGCGCCGCACCGACGTCAGCAGATAGGCCCGCACGGCGTGCTCGGGGCCCGAACCGCCGCGCACCGCCTGCAGCATGCGGGCGAACACCTCGGCGGTGAGGTCGTCGGCGGTGTGCGCGTCGCGGCAGCAGGTGCGCGCGTACCGGCGCACGGCGGAGGCATGGCGCCGGTACAGCTCCTCGTACGCGCGGTCGTCGCCGCGCCGCATGCGCTCGATCAGTTCGCCGTCGCCCGGCGGCATCTCCCGCGGCGGCGGCGCCCCGCCCTCCCGCTGGGCCGGCACGCTCCTGCCCGCGGGCTCGCGCTCCGGCTCGGCCCGCCTGCCCTGGCTCGGCACGTGGGGCGAGTTCAGCCCGACGGTCTCCGCGTCGTCGTCACCGCGCGACTCCTCCCGCCCGTCACCGCTCATCGTGGACAGCCCCCGACCACCGGCCCAGCCCAACCCATCACCGGCTCAGCGTGCCACAGCGCCCAGGGCGCGAGGACCGCTCGGCCGCCCCGTCACCCGTCCGAGCGCACTCGTCGTGCACGGGCACCGCGCGCGCCGCACGGGTCCACCCGCACCACCCGTCCGCGACAGCCGCACGGGCGGTGCCGATGACGGACGGAACGCCGAAGCCCGGCGGCGCCGCAGTACTACGCGGGACGCGACCGCAGCCCCTCCAGCAGGATGTCCAGCAGCCGCGCGGACGCCGCCGCCTGCTGCGCCGCATCCGGCAGGGACGGCGCCGCCGTGGCGATCACCAGCAGCACGTCGGACACGGACACGTCCGTCCGCAGCTCACCCGCCGCCCGGGCCCGCTCCACCAGTTGCCCGACGACCTCGAGCAGCGCCCCGACCCCGGTGTCCTCGGCCGGCACCGCGGCCTCCTGGGCCACCAGCCGCAGCTCACCGGTCCCGGGCTGCACCCGCTGCTGCGGCACCCGGGCCTCGTCGGCGGACTCGGCCGCACCGGCGGAGCCCTGCGCGGAGCCGACCCTCAGCACCTGCGGCGGCAGCAGCCGCCCCGCCCCCGACGCCACGGATGTCCGCAGGAACCGCGACAGCGCCGACCAGGGCTCGTCCTCCTGCCCGAGCGCGGCCCGCGCCTGCTCGGTCAGCCGCGCCGTCTCCTCCTCGGCTATCCGCCGCACCAGCACGTCCTTGCTGGGGAAGCGCCGGTAGACGGTGCCGACGCCGACCCGCGCGCGCCGGGCCACGTCCTCCATCGGCGCGCCGTATCCCAGCTCGCCGAAGACCTCACGCGCCGCGCGCAGCACGTGCTCCAGATTGCGCTGTGCGTCCACCCGCAGCGGCGTCGTGCGCGGCCCGTCCGCGCGTCCGTTGCCCACCGCCGCGTTCACCGCGCCGCCGCTGGTCGCGACGGCGGCGGCAGATGACCAATGCGTGTCCTGAACATGCATGTGTTTCCCCCGGTAATGACGTCTCCCCCCGGAGACTTTCCCCGCCACTCAACCCGGAGTGTGCGGAAGAGGCACCGATCGCTACCGGGTCCGCGCCTCGCGGGACCCGTCCGGCCACATTCCCTCCACCCCGTCGACACACGAACATAGTTGAGAGGAAGTCAATTCAGAAGGGGCAGGTTCCGCACAGTGCGCCCCCCGATCGGAGTACGGGTCATGTACGTCCCGATTCCTCACCTTCACTCCCTCTCGCCCGCCCGTGCTGACCTGCCCCCTTTCGTCCGGCCCGGTCACCGCGACCGACCCGTGGCACACCCGGTCTCCGGTCACACAAATTGCCGGGGCTGTGGACAAACAACAGAGACCGGTGCGTCATGGGATGGTGAAGGAACGTGCGCGCATTCTCGTTGTCGGCGGCGGCTACGTCGGGATGTACACGGCCCTGCGCCTTCAGCGGAAGCTGAGGAGCGAGCTCGGGCGGGGTGAGATCGAGATCACCGTCGTCACCCCCGACCCCTACATGACGTACCAGCCGTTCCTTCCGGAAGCGGCCGCGGGCTGGATCTCCCCCCGCCATGTCGTCGTACCGCTGCGCCGCGTCCTGGACCACTGCCACCTCGTCATCGGCGAGGTGACCTCCATCGACCATGCGGCGCGCACCGCCACGGTCACCACGCCGGCCATCGAGGAGCGAGGCGGACCCGCCGAACTCCTCGGCTACGACGAACTCGTGCTGGCCCCCGGCTCCATCTCCCGCGCCCTGCCCATCCCGGGCCTCGCCGAGTACGGCATCGGCTTCAAGACCGTCGAGGAGGCCATCGGGCTGCGCAACCACGTCATCGAGCAGATGGACATCGCCTCCTCCACCCGCGACCCCGCCATCCGCGACGCCGCCCTCACCTTCGTCTTCGTCGGCGGCGGCTACGCGGGCGTCGAGGCGCTCGGCGAGCTGGAGGACATGGCCCGCTACGCCGCGCGCTACTACCACAACGTCCGTGCCGAGGACATGAAGTGGATCCTCGTGGAGGCCACCGACCGCATCCTGCCCGAGGTCGGCGCCGAGATGGGCCGCTACACCGTCACCCAGCTGCGCCGCCGCAACATCCAGGTGCTGCTCGAGACGCGCCTGGAGTCCTGCGCCGACCGGGTCGCGGTGCTCAGCGACGGCCAGCGCTTCCCGACCCGCACGGTCGTGTGGACCGCCGGCGTCAAACCGCACCCCCTGCTCGCCGCCACCGACCTGCCCCTCACCGGCCGCGGCCGCCTGAAGTGCACGGCCCAGCTGACCGTCGACGGCGCCGAACACGCCTGGGGCGCGGGCGACGCCGCCGCCGTACCGGACGTCACCGCCGCCGAACCCGGCACCGACACCGCCCCCAACGCCCAGCACGCCGTCCGCCAGGCCAGGGTCCTCGGCGACAACATCGTGCACGCCCTGCGCGGCGAACCGCTTCAGACGTACGTGCACGGGTACGTCGGCTCGGTCGCCTCCCTCGGCTTCCACAAGGGCGTCGCCCAGGTCTACGGGCGCAGGCTGAAGGGCTACCCTGCCTGGTTGATGCACCGCGTCTACCACCTCAGCAGGGTGCCCACCGTCAACCGCAAGGCCCGGGTCCTCGCGGAATGGACCCTCGCCGGGCTCTTCAAGCGGGAGATCGTCTCGCTCGGTTCGCTCGAACATCCGCGGGCGGAGTTCGAACTCGCGGCCGGTGGAAAGCCTCCTCACAGCCCCTCGGACGACCCGAAGGAGTCGTCCTGACCGGACAGAGGAACTACCGGGACCGCTCAGGCGTCTGACGGATGTCGCCGCGGCCCGCTCCCTGCCAGACTGCCCCACGTCCTCGGACGGGCCACCCGCCCGTCCTCAGCACCCACGAGGCTTCTTCCCAAGTGAACTTCACGCGCTGGAGCGCCCGGCTCCCCGGAACACAGCGCCGCGCCGCCGCGCGGACCGAGACCCCGGTCTCCCCGGACCGGCGGGGGGAAGGCTCCGTGCCCGCGGCCCGCGCCGGACAGCCGGCCGGCGGCACGTCCCCGGTGCCCGCCGTCGACGAACTACCCACGCGCGACGTCCTCGACCGCGTCCCGGCCCTCGTCGCCCTCGTCCACGGCCCCGACCACCGCCTCGCCTACGTCAACGACGCCTACACGGCGGCCTTCGGCACCCGCCCGGCGGGCGCGCCGGCGCGCGAGGCACTGCCGGAGCTCGCCGAACTGGGCCTGCTCCCGCTGCTGGACCAGGTGCTGCGCAGCGGCAAGCCCCGCACCCTGAAGTCCCGCAGGGCGGTGGACGGCCGCTCGTACACGTTCACCTGCACCCCCGTCGCCGAGGACGGCGACCGCGACGGCGGTGTGCTGGTCTTCGCCACCGACGTCACCGACCACGCGGAGGCCGCCGAACGCCTGCGCGCCAGCGAGCGTCGCCAGCGCGAGACCGCCGTCACCCTGCAGCGCTCCCTCCTCCCGCAGGAGCTGGAGCAGCCCGACGACCTGCGCATCGCCGCCACCTACCAGCCCGGCGGCACGGAGGCCGCGGTCGGCGGCGACTGGTACGACGTGATCACCCTCGGCGGCGGCCGCACCGCCCTGGTCATCGGCGACGTGATGGGCCGAGGCGTCCGCGCGGCGGCCGTCATGGGCCAGCTCCGCACGGCCGTCCGCGCGTACGCACGCCTCGACCTGCCCCCGCACGAGGTGCTTCAGCTCCTCGACGGGCTCGCCACCGAGATCGACGCCAACCAGATCGCCACCTGCGTCTACGCCGTCCACGACCCGAACGAGGGCCGCCTGGTGTACGCCTCCGCCGGCCACCTGCCGATCCTCGTCCGCGACGAGAACGGCACGGTCTCCCGCGCCGACGAGCCCACCGGCCCGCCGCTGGGCACCGGCGGCTGGATCCATTCCTCCGGCTCCATCGCCCTGGGCCCCGGCGCCACCGCCGTCCTCTACACCGACGGCCTGGTCGAGCGCCGCGACGAGGACCTGGACGAGGGCATCGCCGCCCTCGAAGGCGCCCTCGCCGGTGCCACCGGCACCCCCCAGGTCGTCTGCGACCGCCTGGTCCGCTCGGCCGGCGTCACCGCCGACCACGACGACGACGTGGCCGTCCTCGTCCTCCAGCACCCGGCTCGCACGGGCGCCGATGGCGACCTGTTCCGCAACGCGGCCCTGGAACTCCTCGGAGGAGTCGAAGCGGCCCCCCGCGCGCGGGCCTTCGCCTCCGGCGTGCTGACGAGCTGGCGCTTCCCGGCCGAGCTGCACGACCTCGGAGTGCTCGCGGCGAGCGAGCTGGTCGCCAACTCCCTCCAGCACGGCACCCCGCCCATGCGCCTGCGGCTCCGCCGCACCGACCGCCGGCTGATCGTCGAGGTCACCGACGGCGACGACCACCTTCCGCGCCGCCGCCGCGCGGAACCGGGCGACGAGACGGGCCGGGGCATCGCGATCGTCGCGACCATCGCCTCCAACTGGGGCTGCCGCAGGACGCCGGGGGGTGGCAAGGCGGTGTGGTGCGAGTTCGTGCTGCCGAGGAGGTAGCGCCGTGAGGACACCGGCCGGCGAGCAGCGCCGTGGAGTGCCCGGCACCGGCGCCGGGTTCCCTACGCCTCCGCGGTCACCGGCTCCGCAGCCGCACCACCCCGGGCGACCACGCGGGTCCCGCGGGCCGGCCAGGGCCGGTCCTGCACGTCCGTGAGCCGCCGCCCCAGCCGCAGCGCCAGCACGGTGATCCCCAGCGAGAACAGCAGGAAGGTCACGATGTACGGCCCGTGCGACGAGGCACCGAGCGGCCCGCCCACCGCCGGACCGACGGCGAGCGCCAGCTGCTTGACCAGTGCGAACGTCGAGTTGTACTGACCGGCCATGCCCTCCGGCGCCAGATCGGCGACCAGCGGCGCGACCGTCGGGGACAGCATCGCCTCGCCCAGCCCGAACAGCCCGTACGTCGACACGAAGGCGGCCGTGGCCGTCGCCTGACTGCCGTGGCCCAGCCCCGCGTACCCGGCGGCGAGCCACGCCACGGCCCAGATGAGACCCACCGCGGCGATGACCCGCGAACGCCGGCGCCGCTCCACGAACTTCAGCACGGCGAACTGGGCGACCACGATCACCAGCGTGTTCACGGCCAGGGCCGTGCCCAGCGTGGAGGTGGATATCCTGGCGGCCTCCAGACCGTACGCGCTCAGCCCCGAGTCGAACTGCCCGTAGCAGGCGAAGAACAGCACGAAGCCCAGCACGCACAGCTGCACCATGGCACGGTTGCCGAGCAGCTCCCTCCAGCCGCCCCGCGACGACGGGGCGGGGGCCTCCTCGACGTGCGGCGCGTGCGGCATCCGCACGGTCGCCATCACGCCGACCAGCGCCACGAATATCGCCGCCTCGATCGCGAACAGCAGCGTGAACGAGGACACGCGCGTGGTGTCGACGAGGTGGCCGCCGATGAGACCACCGATACCGAGCCCCAGGTTCTGCAGGAAGAACTGCATCGCGAACGCCCGCGACCGGGTGTCGGCCGACGAGCAGTCCACGATCATCGTCGCCAGCGCCGGCTGCATCACGGCCTGCCCGGCACCGAGCGCCGCCGCGGACAGCAGCACGCCCGCCGCGCTGCCCGTCAGGCCCAGGCTCAGCGCGCCGAGCGCGGCGGCGACCAGGGCGGCGAGCAGGACCGGCAGTGGGCCGCGCCGCACGATCGCCCGGCCGGCGAACGGCAGCACGATCAGCGCGGACACAGCGAAGACGGTGAGCAGCAGACCCGCCGTCATGGCTCCCAGACCCCGCACCTGCGCCACGTAGACGTACAGGTAGGGGACCGTGAAGCCCAGTCCGAACGCGCTGAGTGCATTGCCCACGTGGATCCGGCGCATCGCTGCGCCCATCGCCCTGGTCACGTTCACCTCTCTCACAAGTTAGGCCTGAAGACTTCAAGGCTAAAGTTTCGACCTAAACACTATACAGCGAAGGACTTCAATGCAAAGGCCCAGCGTGGGATACTGGGGTCATGGCCGACACAGCCCCCGACGTCACAGAGCCGACGCTCGAAGAGCAGATCGCCGCCTACCAGCGCGAGTTCCGGGACCTCGACCCCCAGGTCGAGAAGATCGTGTCGGCGCTGTCCAGGCTCAACCGGCGCATGAACGTCGCGTACGGCCGGCAGACCGCCGCCCTCGGCATCAGCAACGCCGAGTGGGAGGTCCTCAAGGCTCTGGTCCTCTCCGGAGCCCCCTACCGCCTGGGCCCCAGCGACCTCGCCAAGCGGCTCGGCCTCACCCCCGCCGCCATGACCCACCGGATCGACCGCATGGTCGCCGAGGGGCTGGTGACCCGGGAGCGCGACGAGACCAACCGCGTCCGCGTGATCGTCGAGCTGACTCCCGAGGGCCGCGAGAAGTGGCTGAAGGTCATGCGTCTGGCCACCGTGTTCGAGGAGGACCTCCTGCAGGACCTCACGCCGGCGGAGCGCGCGGTGCTCGGCGAAGTCCTGACCAGGCTGCTGCGCCGGGTGGAGCACGCCCAGCCGGACGCCGGCGGCCGCCTCAGCGACCTCGACTGAGGCCAAGTAAAAGATCTTGACAGGCGATGCTTGACACCCTTCTGCCTGATCCGTAGAGTTCTCCGGGTTGTCACGGAGCCGTCATGGCTCTCCGGCAGCACCTCAGCCGCGTTGAGCGGCCACCCTCACACCTCAGCACGATCTCCCGGCCGGGTTGATTTCGGCGTGCCCGAATTCAATTCGAATAGGGACTCGGCGGTCCGATTGGGAATCGCCGGACGGATCCGCTAAGGTTTGAGACGTCG
>NZ_JBLEBI010000102.1:0-23664 GCF_047340315.1 Streptomyces sp. AF1A | reverse complement strand
GCCTTTCCCGAGCGCGTCGCCAGGCTGGACGGCGGGTCGTACCTCATGGCGTCGGGGACGCGGGCCGAGCTGTCCGACGGGTCCGCTCTGCGCGGGTCCCCCTGGATCGTCGTGGCCGTGGCCGATCGGCCCGCCGGGAAGGGCCACGCGCGCGTGCGGCTCGGGGCCGCCGTGAGCGAGGAGGTGGCGGTCGAGGCGGCCGGGGCGCTGCTGGCGGAGCGGGACGAGGTGCACTGGGCCGACGGGGACATGGTGGCCCGGCGTGTCGAGCGGCTGGGTGCCGTCGAGCTCTCCGTGCGGCCGCTGAAGGACGCCGACCCCGGCCTCGTACGGGACGCCCTCCTGGAAGGGCTCCGGCAGGACGGGCTCGGGCTGCTGCGCTGGTCGCCGGAGGCCGAGGTGCTGCGGCACCGGCTGGCGTTCCTGCGTGCCCGGCTCGGGGAGCCGTGGCCGGACGTGTCGGACGAGGCGCTGCACGCGCGCGTGGCGCACTGGCTGGAGCCGGAGCTCAGCCGCGCCCGGCGGCGGGCCGATCTCGGGCGGATCGACGCGGGGCAGGCGCTCCTGCGTCTGCTGCCGTGGGCGAGCGGAGAGGCCGGCCGGCTGGACGAGCTGGCGCCCGAGCGGATCACCGTGCCGAGTGGGTCCAGAATCCGGATCGACTATCGGGATCCGGAGCGGCCCGTGCTCGCGGTGAAGCTGCAGGAGATGTTCGGGCTGCAGGCGACGCCCGCGGTGGCGGGGGTGCCGCTGCTGGTGCATCTGCTGTCCCCCGCCGGGCGGCCGGCCGCCGTCACGGCCGACCTGGCGTCGTTCTGGAAGGACGGCTACCAGGGCGTGCGGGCGGAGCTGCGGGGGCGCTATCCCCGGCATCCCTGGCCGGAGGACCCGGCGGCCGCCGAACCCACCCGGCACACCAACGCGCGGCTCAGGCGCTGACCGGTTCCGTCCGCGGCGTTCGGGCCGGTGCCGGGCCCTCGGGGCGGCGGGCGCGGGCCTCCAGATACAGCGAGAGGGCGAGGAGCAGCAGGCCGAGGGCCAGGGAGCCCCGGGGCACGTACGAGGTGAGCAGCAGTACGAGGGTGCGGTTGTGCTTGACCAGGGCGACCGTGTGCTCGATGTAGTCCTCGCGCATCTTCACGTGCCCGGCGAAGGCGGTGACCTTGGCCCGGCCGCCCAGCAGGGTGCCGCCGCGCAGCTCCTCCTTGTGGATCTCCTCGCCGTAGACCGGTGCGCCGGTGACCGGTTCGACCCAGAATCTGCGGACCGTGGTGTACCAGCGGGTCGTGCCGGTCCTGGCGATCGACGCGGGCGTGACGCCCTGGACGGGCATGGCCTTCGGCAGGGGGACCCGGGTCCAGGGGATGGTCTGTTCGAAGTAGTAGACCTTCAGACCGCGGAAGGTGCGGGTGCCCCGGTAGTGGATGGGGTTGGTGGTGCGGGTCTGGGCGTCGAAGTACTCGTAGTCCCGTTTCCGGGTCAGGAACGGCCACTTGAACTCGATGCCCTCGCGCCTGACCGGGTCGCCGTCGACCGTCTCGCCGGTGGCGTGGACGGGGGCCTGGCTGTGGGCGTCGAAGATGTAGCGCTCGGGGATCCTGGAGACCATCCTGCCGTCGGGGCCCTGGACGTAGGACAGGGCGTCCCAGACCACGACCGGCCGGCCCGCCGTCCTCCCGATCCTCTTCGCGGCCTCCACATCGCCCTTGAGGGTCTGCACGATGGTGACCTGGGAGACCTTGCGCGCGCGCATGGTGCCGTAGTCGAGGAGGGTGGCGCCCCTGGCCTCCAGGACCATGTCCTGGTACTGGTTCGCGGGGATTCTGGCCAGGCGCGGGAAGGCGTACCAGCGCATCAGCGGGGACAGCGCCGCGCAGAACACGGCGCAGGCGAGCAGGAACAGGCTTGCCGTGCGGCGCATTGCTGCCTCCCTCCCGGACGGGTGCGGCTACGGATGCGAGGGCACCGTCGTCAGCAGCGGTTTCGGGGACGTCCGGCCCGACGGCGGGCCCATGGCGCTGATCGTGAGGACGAGAGCGACGGCGAGGGCGAGACCGATCGCGGCGGCGATCAGGGCGCGCATGCGGGGCCTCCCGGCGGACGGTCGGTGTCCTGACGGTTCCTGATGGGGCGTCAGGTCTGGCACCGTAGCAACGGGCGGGCGAGATGAGAACAGCGGTGCACGCACGGACGAGGGCGCCCTCCCCGCCGGAGCGGAGAGGGCGCCCTGCCGGTGCCGGTCCGGATCAGGAGGCGGACGGGCTCGAAGACGGGGACGGGCTCGCCGAGGAGTCGGCGGCGACCTTCAGTTCGACGGTGAGGGTGCCGCCGCCGGGGGTGGTGACGCGGAGCAGGAACGTGCCGGTGGTGTCGTCCGCGTACAGCTTCGGCAGGGTCAGCAGGCCCTTGTCGTCCGCCTGAAGGCCGGTGAGGGTGCGTACGGCCTTGCCGTCGGCGTCCTTGAAGTAGGGGCCCTTGTCGTTCTCGGTGGGGTCGTCCGCGGACTTGACCAGAGTGGCGGTGGCCGCCACCTTGTCCGCGACGGCGCCCTTGTACGTCGCCTTCACCTGGACCTGGTCGGCGAACTCGCCGCCGGGGGTGCAGGTCAGCGGGGTGTCACCGGTGCGCGCCAGGGTGTCGGCGGCGCGCTCGGTGACGGTGGCCGGGTAGGCGACGCCCTTGGCCGGGCGGCCCACGACGGCGGCGGTGACCTTGAAGTCGCCGGTCTCCTCGCCCGCTTGGAGCACGGGGGCGGTCGCCACGCCATCGGTGTCGGTGGCGACCGTGGCCACGGTCTCACCGCCGGCGAAGGTGGCGTCGGTGTCCCCGGTGATGGTGAACCGGATCCGGACCTTGGCGACGGACGTGCCGGCCTTGGTCTCCGCGCGGGTGCTGATCCGGTCGGTGAAGGCGTGGCCGGCCATCGTGGTGAGCTGCTCGGCGGTGCCCGCGTCCGCCAGGTGGTCCACCGTGTCCGTCCGGGTCGGTGGGGTCGTCGGCGGGACCGGCGGCTTCGGCGGGGTCGGGCTGGGACTCCCGCTGCCGCCGCCGGGCGCGTGGGGCTTCGACGGCTCGGACTTGGGCGGGTCCGAGGGCTTCGGGGACGCCGTGTGCGGGGTGCTGCCGTCGCTGCGGTGGGTCGGGAGGCCGCCGGTGCCGTCGGGCACGGAGTGGGTGCCCTTGCGGTAGTACTCCAGCCACGACAGGACGGTGTTCAGGTAGTCCTGCGAGTTGTTGTAGCTGAGGATTGCGCTGTGCAGGTCGGCCTCGCGGGACAGGTCCCAGCCGTTGCGGCACAGGTAGTGGCCGGCGGCGAGTGCGGCGTCGTAGACGTTGTTGGGGTCCTTCTTGCCGTCGCCGTTGCCGTCGCGGCCGGCCCAGGCCCAGGTGGACGGGATGAACTGCATGGGGCCGACGGCCTGGTCGTAGTGGCTGTTGCCGTCGTACGCGCCGTGGTCGGTGTCCTTGATGAGCGCGAAGCCGTTGCCGTCGAGGACCGGGCCGAGGATGGGGCTCAGCGTCGTGCCGTCGGCGCCGACCCGGCCGCCGCGGGCCTGGCCCGACTCCACCTTGCCGATGGCGGCGAGGAGTTGCCAGGGCAGGTTGCAGTCCGGCTTGGCGGAACGCAGTGCCGCCTCGGCCTTCTTGTACGCGTCGAGGACCGTCGCCGGAATACCCGCCTCGGCGTCCCCCTGGGCGACGGGGGTACCGGCGGTCGGTGAGGGGCTGGGGTCGGGGCTGTTGAGCGGCGGCAGGTCCGTGTAGTACGGCGAGTTGCCCGTGGCGTCGCCGCCGGCGGTGTCCGGTACGGGAGTGGAGGCGCCGGCCGCCGTCTGTCTGGCGTGGCCCTCGCCGGTAGCTCCCGGAGCCTGGGACGCGGAGAGCGCTGCGACCGCTGCCGCGGCCACGGCGGTGGTCGCCGCCCCCTTGCGGAGCCGCCTGCCGAAATGCGCCGCCATAGAGTGAACCCCTCCCATGGACGTCGTGCGTCCGTGTCCGTGTGCGTGTCTCGCCCTGGTGTGACGATCGACCCGGTGCCGCGGTTGCCCCTGTGCCGCCTTTCCACGCGTGCGATGTGCGTACAACCGTGCGCCCGGCACGGCGACCCAGGTGACCCTACGACAACTTGCTTTGCGCGGGCACCCGTTCACGCCCGGTTTTCACCGGTTGGCCGACTGCCGTTGTCGTGCGCGCCGCCGGCCGCGGTCACCCATACTGGGACGGAAGTGATCATGTGCCGCCGACGACCCGCGAGGAGGGCCCCGTTGCCGTTCACCCTCAGTCATGCGGCGGCCGTGCTGCCGGGGATCCGCCGTGACGGGACCGGGCGGGGGCCGCTGGTCCCGGCGGTGCTCGTGGCGGGCTCCTTCGCACCCGACCTGCCCTACTACGCGGCGGGCGCCGTGCCGGGCGGAATGGGGTTCGGGAGGGTCACGCACGCCTTCGCCGGAGTCGCCACGGTCGATGCGGTCATCTCCTGGGCGCTGGTGGGCCTGTGGCTGCTCGTCCGGGAACCGCTGCTGGCGCTGCTGCCCACGGCGTGGCAGGGGCGGTCGGCCGCGCTGCTGCGCTGTGGCCGGCCACGCGCGCGCGTGCGGGCCGTTTCAGTGGCGCGCTGGTACGTCTCCGCTGTGCTCGGGGCCCTGACGCATGTGGTGTGGGACGCGTTCACGCATCGGGGGCGGTGGGGGACGCGGCTGCTTCCGGCCATCGGGCGGGAGCACCCGGCGGGACTGCCGCTGTTCTCGTGGCTCCAGTACGGCTGCTCCGCCGCGGGCGCGGCCGTGGTCCTGGCGTGGGCGGCGCGTGCACTGCGGCGCACGCCGGACGGGGCGCCGGTCGGGGTGCCCCTGCTGTCCGCGCGGGACCGTGGGTGGGCCGGTGCGGTGATCGGCGGGTGCGCGCTGGCGGGTGCGGTGCAGCGGGCGGCAGGGTCCGTCAGCCTGGGCCTGGACCTGAACCTGGTGCCCACCCTGTGCTTCGGAGCGGGCGCGGGGACCCTCACCGGCCTGGTGGCGTACGCCGTCGGCGTCAGGACCTGCCGTCCGGCCCCGGCCCCCGGCACTCCCGCTGAGCCGACCCGCGCGGACCGGAAGCGGCCGGTCGGCCGGTGACGGGCTCGGCGAAGGGCGTGAGGGGCGGGAGCGGGCCGATACGGAGGCTCGCCGGGGTCAGGGTCCGGCGTCCGGGCCGAGCCCACGGGGATTGCGGTGCGGGCCGGCAGCGGCAGGTCGCTCGGTGACGGACGCGACGAAGATCGTCAGGGTCGGCCGGGGACGCGACCTCGGCATCAGCGTGAGCGCCAGCGCGAGATAGCCGCGGGCCAGGTCCGCCCACGGATGCCAGTCCGGGGCGTGGCCGGCGCGGAGGGTGCGGCCGGCGAGTGTGCGCCGGAGGCCGGCGACGGCCCGGCGGACGGTCGTCGCCGGATCGGCGGGGATGCGGGCGGTGCTTGCGTCGGCCGCGAGGGCCGGGACCGGCGAGGCGGGCATGGCCTGCGCCGAAGCGGTGTCCGCCCAGACCCGTGTGACTGCCTCGGGCGTCCGGCGGTGGAGCATGCGTATACCCATGCCCGCAGTGTTGCGGCTGCGGAGGGTCCGGGGCGCTTTGGCGGGGCCCACGTGAGTGATGGCGCCCGCAGGGATTCGGCCGGGTTTGTGACGGGGCCGAGGCGCGGGGCCTTCGGGATCGCGGCGAGCGCGGCACCGCTGGTCGACGCGGCAAGGGCGGGACGCCAGGCGCCGGGCGCCGGGTGGAAGGGGCGCCGGGCGCCGGGACGGCGAGCGGGCGCCGGGACGCCGGACGTAAGGGCGCCGGGCGCCGGGACGCCAGGCGGAAGGGGCGCCAGGCGAAGGGGCGCCGGGATGCGGGGCGGAAGGGGCGGCGCACTCCCGCGCAGTACGCCCCCTCCGCCCGGCGCCGCAGGCTAGTGCGCCGCCGACTCCCAGTCCGGGCCGACGCCGACCGAGACGTCCAGGGGGGCGCGGAGGTCGACGGCGTGGGACATCTCGTGGCGGACGATCTCCTCGACGGCGGTGCGCTCGCCGGGGGCGATCTCCAGAACGATTTCGTCGTGCACCTGGAGCAGCATGCGCGACCTCAGGTCCGCCGCCCGCAGCGCGTTGTCCACCTTGAGCATGGCGATCTTGACGATGTCCGCCGCCGTGCCCTGGATGGGCGCGTTGAGGGCCATGCGCTCGGCCGCCTCACGGCGCTGGCGGTTGTCGCTGTTGAGGTCGGGCAGGTAGCGGCGGCGCCCGAAGAGCGTCGCCGTGTAGCCCGTCGCCCGGGCCTCGTCGACCGCGCGGCGCAGGTAGTCCCGGACTCCGCCGAAGCGCTCGAAGTACGCGTCCATGAGGGCGCGCGCCTCCGCGGCCTCGATGTTCAGCTGCTGGGACAGGCCGAACGCCGACAGGCCGTACGCCAGGCCGTACGACATGGCCTTGATCTTGCGACGCATCTCCGCGTCCACCGCGTCGGGCGCGACGCCGAAGACCTGGGAGGCGGCCGTGGTGTGCAGGTCCTCGCCGGAGGTGAACGCGCGGATGAGGCCCTCGTCCTCGGAGAGGTGGGCCATCACGCGCAGCTCGATCTGGCTGTAGTCGGCGGTCAGCAGGGACTCGAAGCCCTCGCCGACGACGAAGCCGCGGCGGATGGCCCGGCCCTCGTCCGTGCGGACCGGGATGTTCTGCAGGTTCGGGTCCGTGGACGACAGGCGGCCGGTCGCGGCCACCGTCTGGTTGAAGGTGGTGTGGATGCGCCCGTCGCCGGCGATGGTCTTGATCAGGCCTTCGACGGTCACACGGAGCTTCGCCTGCTCGCGGTGGCGGAGCATGATCACCGGCAGTTCGTTGTCGGTCTGGGTGGCGAGCCAGGCCAGGGCGTCGGCATCGGTGGTGTAGCCGGTCTTGGTCTTCTTGGTCTTCGGCAGGGCCAGCTCGCCGAAGAGGACCTCCTGCAGCTGCTTGGGCGAGCCCAGGTTGAACTCGTGGCCGGCTGCCGCGTGCGCCTCCTTCACGGCCTGCTGCACCGCACCGGCGAACGTCTGCTCCATCGCCTCCAGATGAGCGCGGTCGGCCGCGATGCCGTGCCGCTCCATGCGGGCGAGCAGGGCGGAGATGGGCAGCTCCACGTCCCGCAGCAGGTCCGCCGCGCCGACCTCCTCCAGGCGGGCCTCGAAGGCCGAACCGAGATCGAGGACCGCGCGGGCCTGGATCATCAGAGCCTCGGCCTCGGCGCCGTCGTCCGCGCCGAAGGCCAGCTGGCCGTCGGCCGCGGCGGCGGGGGCCAGCTCGCGGTGCAGGTACTCCAGGGAGAGGGCGTCCAGGTCGAAGGAGCGGCGGCCCGGCTTGACCAGGTAGGCGGCGAGCGCGGTGTCCATGCGGACGCCCTCGATGCTCCAGCCGTGCTCGGCGAAGACGCGCATGGCGCCCTTGGCGTCGTGGAACACCTTGGGGCGCTCCGCGTCGGCCAGCCAGGCCGCGAACGCGTTCTCGTCGGCCTCGTCCAGCTCGGCGGGGTCGAACCAGGCGGCCGCTCCCCCGGCCGCCGCCAGGGCGACCTCGGCGACCGAGCCGGCGCCCAGCGCCCAGGTGTCGACCGTGGCGACGCCCAGAACCCCGGTGCCGTGCTCGGCGAGCCAGCCGGCCAGCTCGCCGGTGCGCAGGACCGCGCCGTCGATCTCCACGCCGTCGGCCACGACCGGGGTCGCCTCGGCCTCCTCGGCGCCGGGGTCGACGGCGAACAGGCGCTCGCGCAGGGACGGGTTGCGGATCTCCAGGGTGTCCAGGACCCTCGCGACGGCCTTGCGGTCGTACGCGGCACGCTCCAGGTCGGCGACCGTCTTCGGGAGCTCGACCTGGCGCTCCAGCTCGGTGAGGGCGCGGTTGAGCTTGACCGACTCCAGGTGGTCCCGGAGGTTCTGCCCCGCCTTGCCCTTGACCTCGTCCGCCCGCTCGACCAGCTCGGCGAACGACCCGAACTGGTTGATCCACTTCGCGGCGGTCTTCTCGCCGACTCCGGGGATGCCCGGGAGGTTGTCGGACGGGTCGCCGCGCAGGGCCGCGAAGTCGGGGTACTGCGCGGGCGTCAGTCCGTACTTCTCGACGACCTTCTCCGGAGTGAACCGGGTCAGCTCCGAGACGCCCTTCGTCGGGTAGAGCACGGTGGTGTTCTCGGTCACCAACTGGAAGGAGTCGCGGTCGCCGGTGACGATCAGCACCTCGAAGCCCTCGGCCTCGGCCTGGGTGGCGAGCGTGGCGATGATGTCGTCCGCCTCGTACCCCTCGACGGCGAAGCGCGGGGCGTGCATCGCGTCGAGCAGCTCGCCGATCAGCTCCACCTGTCCCCTGAACTCGTCCGGGGTCTTGGCGCGGTTCGCCTTGTACTCGGTGAACCGCTCGGAGCGCCAGGTCTTGCGGGAGACGTCGAAGGCCACCGCGAAGTGCGTGGGCGCCTCGTCACGCAGGGTGTTGGCCAGCATCGACGCGAAGCCGTAGATCGCGTTCGTCGGCTGGCCCGTCGCGGTCGTGAAGTTCTCCGCGGGCAGCGCGAAGAACGCGCGGTAGGCCAGCGAGTGCCCGTCCATGAGCATCAGCCGGGGCCGGGCGCCGCCGGGGGTCTTGTCGGTCTGCTTCGATGCTGTCTCTGCCACGCCCCCGATCCTGCCACGCCCCACTGACACTCCGGGCCGGCCGTCCGCGGCGGGCGCGCGGGACGCACGGTGCGCGGGCCGGTCCGGCACCCGCGGGTGCGTGCCGGCGCCAGGCGGGCGCACGGGACGCCACGACGAGAAGGCCGGCCCGGCACCGCCCGAGAGCCCAGGCGGCGTGCAGGCACGCGGAACGCCACGACGAGAAGCCCGGCCGGCACCGCCGGAGTGCGCCAGGGCCGGTCCGGCAACACCGGAAGCACAGCGAATCCGGACGACCATCATCGGGTGAGCAGGACGTCGCAACCCCGGGCCCGGTCCGACACCACCCCCACCAACACACCGGAGCCCGGCGGCCGCGGCGGGCGCGCGGACCGCCGCATCCCCGGGGCCGGGACGGCGGCGAGCGTGCCGCGACGCCGTCGGGCACCGCAAGCGCTCCGACCTGCCCGCCGCTCACGGCTGTCGGTCCCCCGTGGGAGGATCGGCACGGTATTTCTCACACGCAGTCGAAGAGGAGCGTGCGATGGCGACGAAGCCGCCCAAGGGTGATCCGGTACAGGACGCGCCGCAGGTCGCGGAGCCGAAGCACGCGGCGGCGGGGTTGCCGGCCATCGGGCACACCCTGCGCATCGCCCAGCAGCAGATGGGGGTGCGGCGCACGGCGCTGACGCTGCTGCGGGTGAACCAGAAGGACGGCTTCGACTGCCCGGGCTGCGCCTGGCCGGAGCCGGACCACCGGCACAAGGCGGAGTTCTGCGAGAACGGCGCGAAGGCGGTGGCCGAGGAGGCCACCCTGCGCCGGGTCACCCCGGCGTTCTTCGCCGCCCACTCCGTCGCCGACCTGGCGACCCGCAGCGGGTACTGGCTGGGCCAGCAGGGGCGGCTCACCCATCCCATGTACCTGCCCGAGGGGGCGGAGCACTACGAGCCGATCGGCTGGGACCGGGCCTTCGACATCGTCGCCGAGGAGATCGCGGCCCTCGGCTCCCCCGACGAGGCCGTGTTCTACACCTCGGGCCGCACCAGCAACGAGGCGGCCTTCCTCTACCAGCTCTTCGCGCGCGAGCTGGGCACGAACAACCTGCCGGACTGCTCGAACATGTGCCACGAGTCGTCTGGCTCGGCGCTCTCCGAGACGATCGGCGTCGGCAAGGGCAGCGTCCTGCTGGAGGACCTGTACAAGGCGGACCTGATCATCGTCGCGGGCCAGAACCCGGGGACGAACCACCCGCGCATGCTCTCGGCGCTGGAGAGGGCCAAGGCGAACGGCGCCAGGGTCATCAGCGTCAATCCGCTGCCCGAGGCGGGCCTGGAGCGGTTCAAGAACCCCCAGACCCCGCAGGGCCTGCTGAAGGGCGCCGCCCTCACCGACCTGTTCCTGCAGATCCGCATCGGCGGCGACCAGGCGCTCTTCCGGCTCCTCAACAAGCTGATCCTGGAGACGCAGGGCGCGGTCGACGAGGAGTTCGTCCGCGAACACACCCACGGGTTCGAGGAGTTCGCCGCCGCCGCCCGGGCCGCCGACTGGGACGAGACGCTGGCCGCGACCGGTCTCACGCGCGCGGAGATCGAGCAGGCGCTGCGCATGGTGCTCACCTCCGAGCGCACCATCGTCTGCTGGGCGATGGGGCTCACCCAGCACAAGCACTCCGTGCCGACCATCCGCGAGGTGGTCAACTTCCTGCTGCTGCGCGGCAACATCGGCCGGCCGGGCGCGGGCGTGTGCCCGGTGCGCGGCCATTCGAACGTGCAGGGCGACCGCACGATGGGCATCTTCGAGCGCCCCGCCCCGGCCTTCCTGGACGCGCTGGAGAGGGAGTTCGGGTTCGCGCCGCCCCGCGAGCACGGTTTCGACGTGGTGCGGGCCATCCGCGCGCTGCGCGACGGCGAGGCGAAGGTGTTCTTCGCCATGGGCGGCAACTTCGTCTCCGCGTCCCCCGACACGGAGGTGACGGAGGCCGCGATGCGGCGCGCGCGGCTGACCGTGCACGTGTCGACGAAGCTCAACCGCTCGCACGTCGTCACGGGCGCGCGGGCGCTGATCCTGCCCACCCTGGGCCGCACCGAGCGGGATCTGCAGGCCAGTGGTGAGCAGTTCGTGACCGTGGAGGACTCCATGGGCATGGTGCACGCCTCGCGCGGGCGCCTGGAGCCCGCGAGCGAGCACCTGAAGTCCGAGCCGGCGATCATCTGCGCGCTCGCGCGCCGGGTGCTCGGCGACAGCAGCGTGGTGCCGTGGGAGGAGTTCGCGAAGGACTACGCGACCGTCCGCGACCGCATCGCGCGCGTGGTGCCCGGCTTCGAGGACTTCAACGCGCGCGTGGCCCGGCCGGGCGGTTTCGCGCTGCCGCACGCGCCGCGCGACGAGCGGCGCTTCCCGACGGCCACCGGGAAGGCGAACTTCACCGCGGCGCCGGTGGAGTACCCGCGGCTGCCGGAGGGCCGGCTGCTGCTGCAGACCCTGCGCTCGCACGACCAGTACAACACCACCGTCTACGGACTCGACGACCGCTACCGGGGCATCACGGGCGGCCGGCGGGTGGTCCTGGTGAACCCCGCGGACGCGCGCACCCTCGGGGTCGCCGAGGGTGCGTACGTGGACCTGGTGAGCGAGTGGAAGGACGGTGTGGAGCGGCGGGCGCCCGGGTTCCGTGTCGTGCTCTACCCGACGGCCCGAGGGTGTGCGGCGGCGTACTACCCGGAGACGAACGTGCTGGTCCCGCTGGACGCCACCGCCGACACCAGCAACACCCCGGCCAGCAAGTCCGTCGTCGTGCGCCTGGAGGACCCGGCCGGGAGCGCGCAGAGCCGTCTGGAACAATCGGCGACCGACTGAGCGTTTGCTCAGTCACGAGACAGGTGTACGACGAACGGAGCCGGGCCCATGGGTGAGCAGCAGCAGGTGAGATTCCCGCAGGAGGTCATCGACGAGTACGCGGCGCTCGGCGTCGACCTGCCCGCCCTGTTCTCGGCCGGACACCTCGGCACCCGGATGGGCGTGCAGATCCTGGAGGCCTCGGCCGAGAAGGTCGTCGGGACGATGCCGGTGGAGGGCAACACGCAGCCCTACGGCCTGCTGCACGGCGGCGCCTCCGCGGTGCTGGCCGAGACCCTCGGCTCGGTCGGCTCCATGCTGCACGGCGGCAGCTCCAAGATCGCGGTCGGCGTCGACCTGAACTGCACCCACCACCGCGGGGTCCGCTCGGGCCTGGTGACCGGCGTGGCCACGCCCGTGCACCGGGGCCGGTCGACGGCGACGTACGAGATCGTGATCAGCGACGAGCAGGGCCGCCGCGTGTGCACCGCCCGCCTGACCTGTCTGCTGCGTGACGTCAGGCCGCAGGACGGCGCTCACCTGCGCACCTCGGACTGAGCCCCGACGCCTTCCGCGCCCGGCCCCGCCTCCGGTGGGGCCGGGCCTTTTGTTTCCCGCAACACCCTTGACACGCAAGGGTGTCGTCCGGATGTCCGGCCGGACTCCCTGGGCGCGGGCCGCTGCTGCACGGCGGTCGTACCCGACGTCTCCTCAACTCACCGCCACAAAGCGGAATTTAACCCTCCGACCGGGGGCGACTCGCGGGCTCGCCGTGAAGACATCGGGGTCCGGACGGTCCGGATTCCCGAATCCCGGCCGCCCCTTTTCCGGTGTAACGCTGCGTAACATGCGCGCAATACGGCGCCGGACTCCGCTTCCCCGGAGAGCGCTCTCCGGGGACCATTCCGCGTCCCTTCGGGGCGCCGTGACCGGGCCGGGCGCAACTGCCGCCCACGGCCAACGGGAAGTGCGGCTTCTCGAAATGTGGACCGAGCGGAAAATCTGCCAAATCGGCTGAGAGCAGCCTCGCCGGAAGTCGTCCGTCCACGTCGTCATAACAAGAAAGTCACAAGCCAGCGCACGGCGCTGCCGAGGTCTCCATGCGGGCTTAGAGTCACGGCCAGTCACCGCTCCAACGGGAGTTCGGTACCGGCGCGGCATCCGCCGTCCCTGAGGGGGCCGGACGTGCCTGCGGAAAGGATCGATTGTGCGACAGCGTTCTCTGGTGATTCTTACCTCCGTGCTGACGACCGGAGCTCTGACTCTCACCGCCTGCGGCTCCCGCAACAATGACAGCAAGGGCGGCGACAGCGGCAACACGACGGTCGTGATCGGCGTCGATGCCCCGCTGACGGGCCAGAACTCCGCTACAGGTCTCGGCATCCAGTACGGCGCCCAGATCGCCGTGGACGACGCCAACAAGAACAAGACCGTCCCCGGCGTCACCTTCAAGATCAAGGCCCTGGACGACAAGGCGATCCCGGCCACCGGCCAGCAGAACGCCTCCCAGCTGGTGGCCGAGAAGGACGTCCTCGGCGTCGTCGGCCCGCTCAACTCCGGCGTGGCCACCCAGATGCAGCAGGTCTTCGCCACCGCCAACCTGGTGGAGATCTCCCCGTCCAACACCGCCCCCGAGCTGACCCAGGGCAAGAACTGGCAGACCAGCAAGTCGCGCCCGTTCAAGACGTACTTCCGTACGTCGACCACGGACGCCCTGCAGGGCGCCTTCGCCGCCGACTACGCCTACAACGGCCTCAAGAAGAAGAAGGCCTTCGTCGTCGACGACAAGCAGACCTACGGCGCCGGCCTGTCCAAGATCTTCCGCGAGCAGTTCACCAAGCAGGGCGGCAAGATCATCGGCACCGACCACGTCAACGTGGGCGACCGCGACTTCTCCACCCTCGTCACCAAGATCAAGAACTCGGGCGCCGACCTGCTGTACTACGGCGGCCAGTACGACGAGTCCCAGGTGCTGACCAAGCAGCTCAAGGACGCCGGAGCCAAGATCCCGCTGTTCGGCGGCGACGGCATGTTCACCCCGACCTACATCAAGACCGCCGGCAAGGCCGCCGAGGGCGACCTCGTGACCTCCATCGGCGTCCCGGTCGACACCCTGCCCGCCGCCAAGGACTTCGTGGCCACCTACAAGGCCAAGAAGTACCCCGGCGACTACGGCACCTACGGCTCGTACGCCTACGACGCCACCACCGCGATCATCAAGGCCGTCGGCCAGGTCGTGAAGAACGGCAAGGTGCCCTCCGACGCCCGCGCCCAGGTCGTCAACGCCGTCCAGAACACCTCGTTCGACGGCATCTCCGGCAAGATCTCGTTCGACCAGTACGGCGACACCACGAACAAGCAGCTGACCGTCTACCAGGTCGTCAACGGAGCGTGGAAGTCCGTCAAGAGCGGCGTCGCCCAGCCCAAGTAACCACGAACACCCCGCAACACCAGGGCCGCGCGGCACAGACCACCGTCACCGCGCGGCCCGCCTTCTACGCCCCCCTTGACTCTCCCCACCACATGGAGGCCATGCGGTGAACACCCTGCCGCAGCAGCTGGCCAACGGGCTGTTCCTCGGCTCGATGTACGGCCTGATCGCCATCGGGTACACGATGGTGTACGGCATCGTCCAGCTCATCAACTTCGCCCACGGCGAGATCTTCATGACGGGAGGCTTCGGCGCGCTCACCGTCTATCTCGCCCTTCCGGACGGCATATCCATGTGGATAGCCCTGCCGGCGATGCTCGTCGGCGGCGCCCTGGTCGCCGTGCTCATCGCCGTCGGCGCCGAACGCTTCGCCTACCGACCGCTGCGCGGAGCGCCACGCCTCGCGCCGCTCATCACGGCCATCGGCCTCTCGCTCGCGCTCCAGCAGCTCGTCTTCAACGTGTACCCCAACGCCAAGACCGCCCGGGTCTTCCCGCAGCTCCCCTTCGGGCCCTACCACGTGGGTTCGGTCACCATCCAGAGCGGCGACGTCTTCCTGATCCTCGCCGCACCCCTCTGCATGGCGATCCTGGCCTTCTTCGTCCGCCTCTCCCGCACCGGCCGCGCCATGCAGGCCACCGCGCAGGACCCGGACACCGCCCAGCTCATGGGCATCGACACCAACCGCATCATCGTCGTCGCGTTCGCCATCGGCGGCCTGTTCGCCGCGGTCGCGGGCACCGCGTACGGCCTGAAGTACGGTTCGGTCTCCTACGACATGGGCTTCATCGCCGGCCTCAAGGCGTTCACCGCGGCCGTCCTCGGCGGCATCGGCAACATCTACGGCGCCATGCTCGGCGGCCTCGTCCTCGGCCTCGCCGAGGCCATGGCCACCGCCTACATCGCCAACATCCCCGGCATGCAGCAGCTCGGCGGCGGCGGCTGGGCCGCGGTGTGGGCCTTCGTCCTCCTCATCCTCGTACTCCTCTTCAGGCCACAGGGCCTGCTCGGCGAACGCGTCGCGGACAGGGCGTGAGCACCATGACCGACACCACCACCCAGACCCCGGCCGAGCGCGGCCCCATACCGCTCGCCCCCGCCGTGGCCCGGCTGCTCATCGTCGTCGGCGCCGTCGGCACCATCGCCAGCACCTTCATGAGCTGGACCTGGACCCCGGACTTCCCCGGCGACCTGACCGTCTACGGCTACCCGGCCGGACTCCAGATCCTCGCCCTGGTCGCCGGCGCCCTCACCCTCCTGTACGGGCTCACCCTCTGGAACGTGAAGGGCCTCGACCGGCTGAACCCCGCCGGCGCCACCTCCCCGGTCTTCCTGGTCACCCTCTCGGCGTTCACCGTCTGCTGGTTCACCGGCATCGCCATCGCCGTCGACCTCGACGGCCTGGTCAACCTCGACCCCGGCGCCTGGGTCGCGATGGCCGCCTCGGCACTGCCCGTCATCGGCGCCCTCGCCCTGCCCCACCCGGCCCCCGGCACCGGCATCCGCGGTTACTTCGCCAAGCCCGACCAGCCCCGCCCCGGCACGCTCATGCCGCTCGCCGAGCGCGCCGTCATCACCCTGGCCACCGCTTTCGGCCTGGTGGTCTTCACCTACGGCATCGGCATCAACGACGACGACAGCGAAACCTTCATCGGCTTCATCCTCGTCATCCTCTTCGGCGCCTGGAGCCTCATCCACTCCGGACTCCTCGACCGCTACGCCGCCATCTCCGCACGGCACAAGGCCTTCTCCGCCACCCTCGCCTTCGTCGCCGCCGCGATCTTCCCCTTCACGCAGAGCGACGACCACAACGCCAACATCGGCGTCAACATCCTCATCTTCGCCACCGTCGCCCTCGGCCTGAACATCGTCGTCGGCCTCACCGGCCTGCTCGACCTCGGCTACGTCGCCTTCCTCGGCGTCGGCGCCTACGCCGCCGCCCTGGTCTCCGGCTCCGAGTACTCCCGGTTCTCCGGCGTCCACTTCCCCTTCTGGGCCGCCGCGCTCACCGGCATGGCCGCCTCGCTCGTCTTCGGCGTCCTCATCGGCGCCCCGACCCTGCGGCTGCGCGGGGACTACCTGGCCATCGTCACCCTCGGCTTCGGAGAGATCTTCCGCATCGCCGTCAACAACCTCGACGGCGACTCCGGACCGAACATCACCCGCGGCCCCAACGGCATCACCCAGATCCCCGACCTGAACATCTTCGGGTTCAACCTCGGCGAACAGCACGAGATCGCGGGAATCACCCTGGGCCGGTTCGCCAACTACCTGTTCCTGATGCTCATCGTCACGGCCGTCGTCGTCCTCGTCTTCACCCGCGCCGCCGACTCCCGCATCGGCCGCTCCTGGATCGCCATCCGCGAGGACGAGACCGCCGCCACCGCCATGGGCATCAACGGCTTCCGGGTCAAGCTGATCGCCTTCGCGCTCGGCGCCTCCCTCGCGGGCCTGGCCGGCACCGTGATGGCGCACGTCAACTTCAGCGTCAACCCGCAGCCGTACCAGTTCGCCGGCGCCGCCCCGCCCAACTCGGCCTTCCTGCTCGCCGCCGTCGTCCTCGGCGGCATGGGCACCGTCAGCGGCCCGCTGCTCGGCGCCAGCGTCCTCTACCTGGTCCCGGAGAAGCTGCAGTTCCTGCAGAACTACGAACTCCTCGCGTTCGGCGTCGCCCTGATCCTGCTCATGCGGTTCCGGCCGGAGGGCATCATCGCCAACCGCCGCCGCCAGCTGGAGTTCCACGAGACGGGCCAACTCGACGTACCAGCACAGACGACGCTGTCCGACGAAGCGGCCGTCAGCAAGGCAGGGGCGTAAGCAACCATGACGACACCTGTACTCGAAGCCCGTGACGTCACCATGCGGTTCGGCGGCCTGACCGCCGTCCGGTCCGTCGACTTCACGGTCAACAGCGGCGAGATCGTCGGCCTGATCGGCCCGAACGGCGCCGGCAAGACCACCTTCTTCAACTGCCTCACGGGCCTGTACGTCCCCACCGAGGGCACGGTCGCCTACCAGGGCCGGGTACTGCCGCCCAAGCCCCACCTGGTGACCCAGGCCGGCATCGCCCGCACCTTCCAGAACATCCGGCTCTTCGCCAACATGACCGTCCTGGAGAACGTCCTGGTGGGCCGCCACACGCGGACCAAGGAGGGCCTGTGGTCGGCGCTGCTGCGTGGCCCCGGCTTCCGCAAGGCGGAGAAGCAGTCCGAGGCGAAGGCGATGGAACTCCTGGAGTTCGTCGGCCTCGCCGCCAAGCGCGACCACCTCGCGCGCAACCTGCCCTACGGCGAGCAGCGCAAGCTGGAGATCGCGCGGGCGCTGGCCAGCGAGCCGGGGCTGCTGCTGCTCGACGAGCCGACGGCCGGCATGAACCCGCAGGAGACCCGGGCCACCGAGGAACTCGTCTTCGCCATCCGGGACAAGGGCATCGCCGTCCTCGTCATCGAGCACGACATGCGCTTCATCTTCAACCTGTGCGACCGCGTCGCCGTCCTCGTCCAGGGCGAGAAGCTGGTCGAGGGCACCTCCGACGTCGTCCAGGCCGACGAGCGGGTCGTCGCCGCCTACCTGGGCGAGCCCTTCGAGGGCGACCCCGGCGAGGCGGAGGCCGCCGAGGTCGAGGCGGCCGAGGCCGCCGCCGACAGCGCGGACAACGCGGACAACGCGCAAGACGCGGAAGACGCGGAAGACGCGGGCAGCGACGAAGACGCGGACAACGCGGAAGGGACCGCAGGCTCACAGAGCACGGACGGCGCGGAGGAGAGCACCGAGCGCACGGACAGCGCCGAAGGCGCGCAGAGCACCGGCACCACCAAGGGAGAGACCCAGTGACCGCACTGCTGGAGGTCGAGGACCTCAGGGTCGCCTACGGCAAGATCGAGGCCGTCAAGGGCATCTCGTTCAGCGTCGAGGCCGGCCAGGTCGTCACCCTGATCGGCACCAACGGCGCCGGCAAGACCACCACCCTGCGCACCCTCTCGGGCCTGCTGAAGCCCGTCGGCGGCAGGATCGTCTTCGACGGCAAACCGCTCACCGGCGTCCCGGCGCACAAGATCGTCTCCCTCGGGCTCGCCCACTCCCCCGAGGGCCGGCACATCTTCCCGCGCCTGACCATCGCCGAGAACCTCCAGCTCGGCGCCTTCCTCCGCAAGGACAAGGAAGGCATCGAGAAGGACATCCAGCGCGCCTACGAGCTGTTCCCGATCCTCGGCGAACGGCGCAAGCAGGCCGCCGGCACCCTCTCCGGCGGTGAGCAGCAGATGCTGGCCATGGGCAGGGCACTCATGTCCCGCCCGAAGCTGCTGATGCTCGACGAGCCGTCCATGGGCCTGTCGCCGATCATGATGCAGAAGATCATGGCCACGATCGCCGAGCTGAAGTCCCAGGGCACGACGATCCTGCTGGTCGAGCAGAACGCCCAGGCGGCGCTCTCGCTCGCCGACCAGGGCCACGTCATGGAGGTCGGCTCCATCGTCCTGTCCGGCAGCGGGCAGGACCTGCTCCACGACGAGTCGGTCCGGAAGGCCTACCTGGGCGAGGACTGACCGCCGTACACGAATGGGCCCGCGCCCCCTGTCTCCGGGGCGCGGGCCCATTCGTCACCCGCTCGTACCAGGCGGCTCAGCCCTTCTTGGCGGCCTTCTTCTCGTCGTTGTCCGCGATGACGGCCTCGGCGACCTGCTGCATCGACATGCGGCGGTCCATGGACGTCTTCTGGATCCAGCGGAACGCGGCCGGCTCGGAGAGCCCGTACTCCGTCTGCAGGATCGACTTCGCCCGGTCGACCAGCTTGCGGGTCTCCAGGCGCTGGGTGAGGTCGGCGACCTCCCTCTCCAGCTGCCTCAGCTCGGTGAAGCGGGAGACGGCCATCTCGATGGCCGGGACGACGTCGCTCTTGCTGAACGGCTTGACCAGGTACGCCATCGCACCGGCGTCCCGGGCCCGCTCGACGAGGTCGCGCTGCGAGAACGCGGTGAGCATCAGGACCGGCGCGATGGACTCCTCGGCGATCTTCTCGGCCGCGGAGATGCCGTCCAGCTTGGGCATCTTCACGTCCAGGATGACCAGGTCCGGCCGGTGCTCGCGGGCCAGCTCGACGGCCTGCTCGCCATCTCCGGCCTCGCCGACGACGGTGTACCCCTCCTCCTCCAGCATCTCCTTCAGGTCGAGCCGGATCAGGGCCTCGTCCTCGGCGATGACGACACGGGTCGTCAGCGGCGGCACGTGCGACTTGTCGTCGTCGGGCACGTCTACGGGCTGGGGCGACTCGGGGGCGGTCACTGAGGCTCCTTGGTCCAGGGCAGGGCACGTACTGCTCCCAAGAGCGTACCTAGCTGCGGTATGGTGGGGGCACAGCGGGCCACCGCTGACCTTAGATTCATTGGCCCCCGTAGCCCAATTCGGCAGAGGCCGCGGATTCAAAACCCGTACAGTGTCGGTTCGAGTCCGACCGGGGGCACTTTTTCCTTGGTTTCCAAGGTCACACACTGCAAGCGGAGGATCACGTTCGCGTGGTCTCCGCTTTTTGCTGCACCCAGCGGAAACGGGCGTTCCAGAGCGGCCCCGTGCGGCAACGCCGGTGAACTACTTCGGGCTGTCGTCCTCGCCGATGTGGTGGACGCGGACCATGTTGGTCGAGCCGGAGACGCCGGGCGGGGAGCCCGCGGTGATGACCACGACGTCGCCCTTCTGGCACCGGCCGTGGCGCAGGAGCAGTTCGTCGACCTGGTCGACCATGGCGTCCGTCGAGTCGACGTGCGGGCCGAGGAAGGTCTCGACGCCCCAGGTGAGGCTGAGCTGGGAGCGGGTGGCCGGCTCGGGGGTGAAGGCCAGGAGGGGGATGGGCGAGCGGTAGCGGGAGAGGCGGCGGGCCGTGTCTCCGGACTGGGTGAAGGCCACCAGGAACTTGGCTCCGAGGAAGTCGCCCATCTCGGCGGCCGCGCGGGCGACGGCGCCGCCCTGGGTGCGGGGCTTGTTCCGGTCGGTCAGCGGCGGCAGGCCCTTGGCCAGCATGTCCTCCTCGGCCGCCGCGACGATCTTCGCCATGGTGCGCACGGTTTCGACCGGGTAGTTGCCGACGCTGGTCTCGCCGGAGAGCATCACCGCGTCGGTGCCGTCGAGGACGGCGTTGGCCACGTCGGAGGCCTCGGCGCGGGTCGGGCGGGAGTTGGCGATCATCGAGTCGAGCATCTGGGTGGCGACGATGACCGGCTTGGCGTTGCGCTTGGCGAGCTTGATGGCGCGTTTCTGGACGATCGGCACCTGCTCCAGGGGCATCTCCACGCCGAGGTCGCCGCGGGCGACCATCAGTCCGTCGAAGGTGGCCACGATGTCGTCGAGATTCGCCACGGCCTGCGGTTTCTCGATCTTGGCGATCACCGGGAGGCGGCGGCCCTCCTCGGCCATGATGCGGTGCACGATTCTGGCGTCGTCGCCGCTGCGCACGAAGGAGAGGGCGACGACGTCGAACCCGGTGTGCAGCGCCCAGCGCAGGTCGTCCTCGTCCTTCTCGGAGAGGGCGGGGACGGAGACGGCGACGCCGGGGAGGTTGAGGCCCTTGTGGTCGGAGACCATGCCGCCCTCGATCACCCGGGTGCGCACGCGGGGGCCGTCGACGGCGGTGACCTCCAGGCAGACCCGTCCGTCGTCCACCAGGATGCGCTCGCCCGGGGTGACGTCGGCGGCGAGGCCGGCGTGGGTGGTGCCGCACTGGTGGCGGTCGCCCTCGACGCCGTCCTCGACGGTGATCGTGAAGGTGTCGCCGCGTTCAAGCAGTACGGGTCCTTCGCCGAATCGGCCGAGCCGGATCTTCGGACCTTGAAGGTCGGCGAGGATTCCGACGCTGCGGCCGGTCTCGTCGGCCGCCTTTCGCACGCGCTGGTAACGCTCCTCGTGTTCGGCGCGGGTGCCGTGGCTGAGGTTGAGCCGGGCGACGTCCATTCCGGCGTCGACCAGTGCCTTGATCTGGTCGTACGAGTCGGTGGCGGGCCCCAATGTACAAACGATCTTTGCTCGGCGCATGTATGCGAGCCTAGGCCTTACCCGCCGGTAGAGATTCCGGGTGACGTGACTACTCAAGGACCTTTGGGTGAAGCCTTATTGACAAGTGTTGAATTGTGCGGGCGCCCGCTCCGATGAGCGAATCGCACCCGTGCGGTGTGTCACCATCCGTCGGCCAGCGGAGTCAATCTCATGGGCCGCCGGGTCTGCGGGACGCGGGCGGGGCGGTCGAGTCCGAAGGTGGTGAACGCGGTCCGGGCCGGCAGCGGGTAGGGCTCCTTGCCGGTGATGGAGTTGAGGATCGTCGCGCTGCGCCAGGCGGCGAGGCCGAGATCGGGGGCGCCGACGCCGTGGGTGTGCAGTTCGGCGTTCTGGACGTAGAGCGACCCGGTCACCGTGGGATCGAGGACCACCCGGAACTCCTCGTCGATGCGCGGGCGTTCGCTGCTGTCGCGGCGCATGTAGGGGTCGAGCCCGGCGAGGATGCGGTCGAGGGGGCGTTCGCGGTAGCCGGTGGCGAGGACGACGGCGTCGGTGGTGAGTCGCAAGCGGCTGTTCTCCTGGACGTGTTCCAGATGGAGTTCGATCTTCCTGTTGGCGATCCGGCCCGCGGTGCGCACCCGGACGCCGGGGGTCAGGACGGCGTCGGGCCAGCCGCCGAGCAGGGTGCGCCGGTACAGCTCGTCGTGGATGGCGGCGAGGGTGCCGGCGTCGATGCCCTTGTGCAGTTGCCACTGGGCGGCGACCAGTCGGTCGCGGACGGGCTCGGGGAGGGCGTGGAAGTAGCGCGTGTAGTCGGGCGTGAAGTGCTCCAGGCCGAGCTTGGAGTACTCCATGGGCGCGAACGCCTCGGTGCGGCCGATCCAGTGCAGTGTCTCGCGGCCGGGTGGGCGGTGGCGCAGCAGGTCGAGGAAGACCTCGGCGCCGGACTGCCCGGAGCCGACGACGGTGACGTGCTCGGCGGCGAGGACGGTGTCGCGGTGGGCGAGGTAGTCGGCGGCGTGCAGGACGGGTACGCCGGGCGTGTCCACCAGGGGCTTGAGGGGGTCGGGCACGTAGGGGACGGTGCCGACGCCGAGGACGATGTTGCGGGTGTGGGTGCGGCCGAGGGACTCGGCTTCACCGTCGGCGTCGAGCCGGGTGTAGTCGACCTCGAACACGTCGGCTTCGGGGCTCCAGCGAACGCCGTCGACCTGGTGGCGGAAGTGGAGCCCGGAGAGGCTCTGGGCGACCCAGCGGCAGTAGGCGTCGTACTCGGCGCGCTGGATGTGGAAGCGCTCGGCGAAGTAGAAGGGGAAGAGCCGCTCGCGGCTCCTGAGGTAGTTGAGGAAGCTCCAGGGGCTGGTGGGGTCGGCGAGGGTCACCAGGTCGGCCAGGAAGGGCACCTGGATGGTGGCTCCCTCGATGAGCAGGCCGGGGTGCCAGTCGAAGCCGGGCCGCTGTTCGTAGAAGACGGCGTCGAGTTCGGAGAGCGGGTGGGCAAGGGCGGCGAGGGAGAGGTTGCACGGTCCGATGCCGATGCCGACCAGGTCGCGGGGGGACTCGGGCTCGTGGCGTGGGGGGAGGGTCATCTGGGGGTGCTTCCTTCGACGAGTTTCAGCAGGTGGGCCAGGTCGTCGGGCCGGGTGTGGGGGTTGAGGAGGGTGGCCTTGAGCCAGAGGCGGCCGTCGAGGCGGGCGCGGCCGAGGACGGCCCGGCCCTCCTGCAGCAGCCTGCGGCGTACGGCGGCCACGGTGTCGTCGCCGGCGTCGGCGGGCCGGAACAGGACGGTGCTGATGGCGGGGCGGTCGTACAGCTCGAAGCCGGGGTGTTCCCGGACCAGCGCGGCGAACTCGCCTGCGCGGGCGCAGACCTGGTCGACGAGGGCTCCGAGTCCGCTGCGGCCGAGGGTCTTCAGAGTGACCGCGATCTTGAGGATGTCGGGGCGGCGGGTGGTGCGCAGGGAGCGGTCGAGCAGGTCGGGGAGGCCGGCCTCGGTGTCGTCCTCGGCGTTCAGGTAGTCGGCGCGCTGGTGGAGCGCGGCGAGTTCGTGTGGGCGGGCGACGGCGAGGAGTCCGGCGGCGACCGGCTGCCAGCCGAGCTTGTGCAGGTCGAGGGTGACGGTGTGCGCGGCTTCGAGTCCGGCGAGCTTCTCGCGGTGCCGGCCGCTGAAGAGGAGGCCTCCGCCGTAGGCGGCGTCGATGTGCAGGCGGGCTCCGTGGGCGGTGCACAGGCCGGCGATCTCGGGCAGCGGGTCGATGAGGCCGGCGTCGGTGGTGCCGGCGGTGGCCGCGACGAGCAGCGGGCCGGAGAGCGAGGTGAGGGCGGCATCGAGTGCGGCCGGGTCGAGGGTGCCGTGCGGGGAGGGCAGGACCACGGGGTCGGGCAGGCCGAGCAGCCAGGCGGCGCGGGCCAGCGAGTGGTGGGCGCCGGTGCCGCAGACGAGGCGGACGCTGCCACCGCCGGCCTCGCGGGCGAGCAGCAGGGCGAGTTGGTTGGACTCGGTGCCGCCGGTGGTGACGAGCGCGTCGGCCAGGCCCGTCTCGTGGGCGAGTTCGCGCGCGACGACCGCCTCCAGCGCGGAGGCGGCGGGGGCCTGGTCCCAGGAGTCCAGCGAGGGGTTGAGGGCGCTCGCGGCGAGGTCGGCGGCGGTGGCGACGGCGAGCGGCGGGCAGTGCAGATGGGCCGCGCACAGCGGTTCGGCGGGGTCGGCGGCGCCCTCGGCGAGGGCGTGCACGAGGGCGCGCAGGGCGTCGGGGTCGCCGTCGTCCGGCAGGACGTCGC
>NZ_JBLEBI010000101.1:0-23860 GCF_047340315.1 Streptomyces sp. AF1A | reverse complement strand
CACCGACACCGGGGCCCCGCCCCCCACCGGCACCGGCCCGACGTGGATCTGCCGCGACTGCCGCCGCGGCGCGAGGGGCCGGGCCGGTACCTCGGGAACGCCCAGAGGAACGGCGGTCATCGCCTCACTCCCGGTTTCCGGAGACGGTCTCGCGCATGGCCCGCAGCGACTCCTTCAGGGAACCCATGGTGGCCAGGACGGCGGTGGGCTCGTAGCCGCAGTGCGCCATGCAGTTGGCGCAGCGCGGGTCCTTGCCGCGGCCGTACTTGTCCCAGTCGGTCTCCTCGACGAGCTCCCGGTACGTCGGCACGTACCCGTCGCTCATCAGGTAGCAGGGACGCTGCCAGCCGAAGAGCGAGTAGTTGGGGATCGCCCACGCGGTGCACGGGAAGTCGACCTTGCCCTCCAGGAAGTCCAGGAAGAGCGGGGAGTGGTTGAGCCGCCAGCGCCTGCGGTTGCCGCCCGCGAAGGCCTTCCTGAACAGCTCGCGGGTCTGCTCGACGCCGAGGAAGTGTTCCTGGTCCGGTGCCTTCTCGTAGGCGTAGGCGGGCGAGATCATCATCTCGTCGACCTGGAGGTCGTCGTTGAGGAAGTTGAGCACCTCGATGATGGTCTGCGGGGTGTCGGTGTTGAAGAAGGTGGAGTTGGTGGTCACCCGGAAGCCGCGCCGCTTGGCCTCCTTGATGGCCTCCACCGCCTCGTCGAAGACGCCCTCCTTCGCAACGGACTCGTCGTGCCGCTCGCGCAGCCCGTCGATGTGCACCGCGAAGGCGAAGTAGGGAGAGGGCTTGAATTTGTCGATCTTCTTGCGCAGCAGCATCGCGTTGGTGCACAGGAAGACGTACTTCCGCTTGGCCACCAACTGCCGCACGATCTCGTCGATCTGGGGATGCATCAACGGTTCGCCGCCGGCGATGGAGACCATCGGCGCACCGGACTCCAGCACGGCGCCCACGGCCTGGGCGACCGGCATGCGCTGCTTCAGCACCCCGGCCGGGTGCTGGATCTTGCCACATCCCTCGCACTTGAGATTGCAGGCGAACAGCGGTTCAAGCTCGACGATCAGCGGAAACTTGTCCCGCCTGCGAAGCTTCTGTTCTGCCAGGTATGTAGCGACCTTGATGGACTGACGCAGCGGCATGGCCATCTGGCTCACCTCCGGGGGAGCAGCAAAGAACGGTGCCATTCAAAAAAAGCGGGAAGAACGGAACGAAGAACGCGGAAGGCGGATATCCCACCGCGCAGCGTGCCGATCCGGACGAGTTCATGTTCGGGAGCATCCACGACCACCCGCACGGCCGCCACGGGGCGCTCGCCCGCGCGGACGGCGCTCAGCAGCGTGGCCGCCGACTCCATGTCGACCGCGATCGCGCCGGTCGCGCACAGCGCCGACCGTTCGGAGCCGCGGACGACGTGGTCGGAGCCGGTGAGCGGGCCGGTGTGGACCGTGCGCCCGGGCAGCAGGCGCACGAGTTCCTTGACGAGCAGGTCGGTTCCGACGCACGGGACGGTCCCGTGCGGGTCCCGGGTCTCCTCCGCGACCACCAGGTCGCCGGGGTGCATGCCGGGGGCCAGCCCGGCGCAGAAGCCGGTGGCCAGTACGGCGGCGTCGGCGAGCGCCGCCTCGGCCAGGTGCCGGGTGACGGACCGTTCCGCCGCACGGGGACCCATGCCCGTGCGGACGTAGGTGACCGGCCCGTCCACGCCCCGCCCGTCCGGGTCGCCCGCGGGCCACCGCCGGCCCCTCCGCCGCACGCCGCGGTCGCCCGAGCGCAGGGCGACGTGCTCGATGCCGAGAGCGCAGGCGATCAGCAGCGGGGGCGGATCGGGCCGGCCGGTCACATCAGACCCCCTTGCCCTGCTGGGCAGGCTTCTTGGCGAGCAACTGCCGCTCGAACGGGTCGCCGTGCAGGTACCGGCCGAGCGCGGTGAGCGGGAAGACCTGCCGGTACAGGTGGTAGTTGATGGAGAAGTCCCAGGGGAAGCCGGTCCCGGTGAAGTACGGCTCGTCCCAGGTGCCGTCCTCCCGCTGGGTCTCGGCCAGCCAGTGGACGCCCCTCTCGACGGCCTTGGAGTCCCTCTCCCCCGCCGCGAGCAGCGCCATCAGCGCCCACGCCGTCTGCGAGGCGGTGGAGGCGCCCCGGCCGCTCCACTCCGTGGCGTACTTGTAGGAGCGCAGGTCCTCGCCCCAGCCGCCGTCGTCGTTCTGGACGGACTCCAGCCAGGACACCGCCCGCCGGATCGCCGGGTGCGAGCCGGGCAGGCCGGCCGCGATCAGCGCCGGCACCACCGACCCGGTGCCGTAGACGTAGTTGACGCCCCAGCGGCCGAACCACGAGCCGTTCGGCTCCTGTTCGGCGAGCAGCCAGGTGACGCCGCGCCGGGTGCGCGGGTCGTGCGCGAGGCCCTCGGCGGCGAGCATCTCCACCACGTGCGCGGTGACGTCCGCGGACGGCGGGTCGATGACCTCGCCGAAGTCGCAGAACGGCAGCCGGTTGGGGAACGGGCTGGTGTTGTCGACGTCGAAGGCGCCCCACGCGCCGTTCTTCGACTGCATCCCCAGGTTCCAGCGCACCGCCCGCCCGATGGCATGGTCCACCCGCTCGGGGTCGTGGTGCCTGACCCGGCGCAGCGCGAGGGCGACCTCGGCGGTGTCGTCGATGTCGGGGTAGTTGTCGTTGTGGAACTCGAACGCCCAGCCGCCCGGCGGCAGCTGGGGCCGGCGTACGGCCCAGTCGCCGGGCCGGACGATCTCCTCGCCGAGCATCCAGTCGGCCGCCTTGACCAGTTGCGGATGGTCGGCGGGCAGTCCGGCGTCGACGAGCGCGATGGTGGCGAGGCAGGTGTCCCAGACCGGGGACTGGCACGCCTCGATCATGCGGGCGCCGTCCTCCCGCCAGACGGCGAAACGGTCCAGCGAGGCGAGGCCCTCGCGCATCACCGGGTGCTGCAGGTCGTAGCCGAGCAGGTGGAGGGCGATGATCGAGTACACGGCCGGGGGCTGGATGCCGCCCCAGCAGCCGTCGTTCTCCTGGCGCTCGATGATCCAGCGGGCGGCGGAGTTCATCGCGGCCTTGCGCAGTCTGCGCGGGGCCACCTTGCGGAACCCGTGCAGCGCCCGGTCCAGCCGCTGGAAGGCTCCGTCCCAACTGGTCAGTGGCGCGAAGGGCTTGGCCGGGTTGGGGTCGGCCGGGTCGGTGTGCAGCTCGTCCAGCGGGAAGGGCGCCGGGCGCACCGGGCGCTTGGCCGAGACGACGGTGAGCGGCACGATCGTCTGCCGGGCCCAGCAGCCGAAGTCGTAGATGTTGAGCGGCATCCAGGTGGGGAAGTAGATCAGCTCGGGCGGGAGTTCCGGCAGGTCCTCCCACTTCCACCAGCCGAACAGGGCGAGCCAGATCCGGGTGAAGACGCGGGAGGCGGCGATGCCGCCGCGCTCGCGGATCCAGGCGGACGCCTTCGCCATGTGTGGCGCGTCCGGCGCGTCGCCGGCCAGGCGCAGGGCGACGTAGGCCTCGATGGTGGTGGACAGCTCGCCCGGCCCCCCGTAGAAGGTGGCCCAGGTGCCGTCCTCGCGCTGCTCGCCGCGGATGAACAGGGCGGCGGCCTGCGTGGTCTTCTCGTCCCGGATGCCCAGGAACTGACGGAGCAGCAGGTCTTCGGCGTCCATGGTGACGTTCGTCTCCAGGTCGCCCTTCCACCAGCCCTCGGCGTCCTGCCGGGAGAGCAGGAAGTCGGTGGCGCGCTGCGCGGCGCGTGCGGCGGCTTCTTGTACCCCGGCCGCCTCGGGGGTGGTGATGGTGGTGTCACTGGCCGCGGCAGCGCGGGACGGCAAGGTGGCCCCGGTGCTTCCGTCGGTCGTCGCTGTCATGGCTTCCCCTTCGTGCAGTCGTGCGAGTCGTGCTGCTGTGGGTCCGCCGTCGGCCGGTGTCCTGCGACACCGGCCGGCGACTACGCGAGGCTGGTTCGACCGATAGTGATCATCTCTTCCGTACGACGACGAAGTCGGCGAGCGCCGTGAAGGACTCCCGTACCCGGTCGGGCATGTGGACGGCGTCGAGGGCTTCGATGGCGATGGTGTGCTGACGGCGCGCTTCCTCGGCCGTCCACTCACGGCCGCCGGCCTCCTCGATGAGGGCGGCGCGGGCCGCGAACTCCTCTTCGGAGAAGTTCTCGAAGTCGCTGCTCTTGGCGTCGGCGGCGAGGATCCCCCCGAGCCGCTCGGAGGCGGGGCCGCCGGCCGCGAGGGCGGCCACCACCGGCAGGGACTTCTTGCGCTGGCGCAGGTCGCTCCAGGTCTGCTTGCCGGTGGCCTCCGGGTCGCCCCAGATGCCCAGCAGGTCGTCGACGGCCTGGAAGGCCAGGCCCAGGTGGTAGCCGTAGCGCTCCAGCGCATCGGCCGTGGCGTCGTCCGCGCCGCCGAGGACCGCGCCGATGGAGCTGGAGGCGGCGAGCAGCGCGCCGGTCTTGTTGCCCTCCATCTCCAGGCACTCCTCGACGCTGACCCGGTCGCGGTGCTCGTAGGAGATGTCCTGCGCCTGACCGTCGATCAGGGCGCGGGTGGCGGTGGTCAGCCGGCGGGTGGCGCGGCCGGCCTCGGCCGTGCCGAGCTCCAGCAGCACCTCGTTGGCGAGCGCGAACAGGGCGTCGCCGACCAGGATGGCCTGGGCAGGGCCGTGCACCTTCCAGACGGTGTCGCGGTGCCGGCGCTGCTCGTCACCGTCCATCAGGTCGTCGTGCAGCAGCGAGAAGTTGTGCACGAGCTCCACGGCGACGGCGCCCGGGACGCCCACCTCGGGAGCCTTGCCCGTGACCTCGGCGGACAGCACGGCGAGGGCGGGACGGACGGCCTTGCCGCCGTCGCCGTCGGCCGGGTTGCCCTGGGCGTCGATCCAGCCGAAGTGGTAGGCGGCGACCGTGTCCATGGGAGGCGCCAGCCGGTCGACGGCCGCACGCAGGACCGGTGTGGCCAGGGTTCGGCCGCGCTCCAGCAGCGCGGTGACGTCCACCGCGGTCTCTCGCGCGGGCGTCGAGGCCGGGGGCACAGGGGGCACAATCTCTCCTCTTGTTGCGGTACCGGGGGTGCGGGGCCCTGCCGGGGGCTGCTGACCGAGCATCAGGCCGCCTCCTCGAACGCGAAGAGACGGCGCGGGCGGGGCCGGCCGAGGGCGCCGAGCGCCGCGTCGGCCGCGCTCACTCCGCTGCGGACCGCACTCTCCATGGTCGCGGGCCACCCGGTGGCGGTCCACGCTCCGGCCAGGTACAGGCCGGGGGCCTTGGTGCGGGCGCCGGGCCGAAGGCGCCCGACGCCGGGGGTGGGCGCGAACGTGGCGGTGCGCTCCCGGGTCACGAAGAAGTCCTTCACCACGGCGCCGCGCGTACCCGGAATCAGCCGCTCCAACTCCGGCAGATAGCGCGCGCGCAGGTCGGCGACCGGCGTGTCGATCTCGTCCCGCGCGGCCGACTGGGACAGCGCGAGGTACTGCCCCTCGCGCAGCCCGGAGGCGTGGGTACGGTCGAACACCCACTGCACGGGGGTGCCGAGGGCGGCGAAGAAGGGGCGCGCGAGCACCTTGCGGTCGTAGACGACGTGCACGTTGAGGATGGGGGCCGTGCCGATCGCGAGCAGCCGCTCGGGGGCGTCGAGGGCGCCGGGCGGCAGCAGGTCGTGGGCCTCGCGCTGGGGTACGGCGAGGACGACGGCGTCGGTTTCGAGGGTCTCGCCGGGAACCTGAACGCTCCAGGTCCCGTTTTCGTTGATAGAGACGGAGGTGACGCGTGTACGGACCTCGGTACGAACGCCCGCGGAGTCGAGCGCCTTGCGGGCCAGCCGGTCGTGCAGTTCGCCCAGCGGGACATGGGCCCAGCCGATGTCGGCCGCGCCCGGGTCGGACAGCAGACCGGTTTTGAACACCATCGCGGCGAGCCCCAGCGAGGCGTCGCCCGCGACCGCGTTGAGGGTGGCGACCCCGACCAGGTCCCACAGGGCCTCGACGGCACGCGCCGACTGGCCGTGGGCGGCCAGCCAGCTGCCGAAGTCCTGGGTGTCCAGGGCCGGATCGGCGAGGTCGAGCCCCTTGAGCGCGAGCGCGGCCCGCCCGACCGAGGCGCGCTCGGCGAGCGAGAGGTGCGGATAGGCGGCCAGGCTGCGCCCCAGGTGGAGGGGGACGGGCAGCGGGTCGCGCCGCAGCCGGCCGAGCCGCCTGCCCTCGGGCTTGGCGACGTCGACGACGGGCACGTCCAGGCGGTCCTGCAGCGGTGCCAGTGCCGCGCCCTCGATCCGGTCGAGGAACCAGCGGTAGGCGGTGCAGCAGCGCAGGTACACGTGCTGGCCGTTGTCGACGGTCAACTCGCCGCGCTGGAAGGAGAAGGCGAGGCCGCCGAGCCTGGGTCTGCCCTCCAGCAGCGTCACGTGGACGCCCGCGTCGGCGAGCGCGAGTGCCGCGGTGATGCCGGCGAGACCGCCGCCGACCACGACGGCGCTGCGTCCCGCCCTTGCCGGAGTGGGCGTGCGGGCCTGTGCGGGGCGTGAGCCTTCGCTCATCGTGCGTCCTTCCCTACCAGCGCTCCGCGAGTGGGGCCGGGGGGTGCCGTCCTTCGTCCGCGGCTTCGCCGTGGCCGGTCGTGCCCACGGGGCGGTAGCTGCGTGTCGGACACAGCCCCGCGCCCCTTCGGGGCGCTGCGGACCCGCTCGTCGTACAGAGTGAACGGTGCACGCTTCACCGTCGCAGTCTGGGACGCCACGCCGGAGCGGAGGGTTGCCTGCCGCATGTCTCCTGGTTCGGTGAGGTCCATCAGGCGCGCCTCCTGACGGAGCGCCCGGGGCCGTGTCGGGTCACGTGCCGGGTGTCCAGGCCGGACAGGCCGCGCACCGCGACGTAGGCCTTCTCGCGGCCGGGCAGCGAGACGCGCCCGCGCAGCACGGCCTCCGGGTCGCGCTCGATGCGGTCCAGCAGCCGCCGGTAGATGCCGGCCATGGCGGCGACGCACGCGCCGCTGCGCCGGTCGAGCATGGGCAGCAGCTGGTACCCCTCGGCGAAAAGGGCGCGGGCCCGCCGCACTTCGAAGTGCACGAGGCCCGCGAAGTCGGAGCCCTCCGGCGGGGTCGGCCCGTGGAACCCGGCGGAGCAGCCGAATTTGGCGAGGTCGTCGGCGGGCAGGTAGGTGCGGCCGCCCTGGGCGTCCTCGCGGACGTCCCGCAGGATGTTGGTGAGCTGGAGGGCGAGGCCGAGCGTGTCGGCGTACTCGGATGCGCGCTCGGCACCGTGCGCGCCCGGTTCGGTGCCGAACACGCCGAGCGAGAGGCGGCCGATGGCACCGGCGACACAGCGGCAGTAGACCTTCAGGTCGTCCCAGGTCTCGTAGGTCTCCCCGCGCACGTCCATCTGGACGCCGTCGATCAGCTCGTCCAGGCCGCCGAGCGGGATCGGGAAGGCGCGCGCGGCGTGGGTGAGGGCGACGGCCACCGGGTCGGTGTCGTCCTCCTCGACCTCGTCCTGGCGGATCCGGGCGAGCAGCGCCCGGGTGTCCTCCAGCCGCACCAGCTTCACCTCGTCGGCCAGGTCGCCGTCGCCGATGTCGTCCACGCGCCGCGAGAACGCGTACAGCGCCGACATCGCGCGGCGCTTGGCCGTCGGCAGCAGCCGGATGCCGTACGCGAAGTTCCGGGCCTGCTGCCCGGTGACGGTCTCGCAGTAGCGGTAGGCGGCGAGTACCGGTGCGGACACGTGCGACGGAGAATCCACGGTCCGGATCACCCCTCTCCTCGCAGGATCACGCCCACCTCACGCAGCAACTGGACCTTGCCGGGTCTGGGCGGGCCGGGAAGTACGTCATATTCGGCGGCGGCGATCGCCCGGATCGCCGCCCTCCCCCCCGCCACGAACCCTGCGAGCAGCAGCTTCAACCTGCCGTGGACGCTACCCACCAGGGGGGCGCCTTCATTCAGCAGATCGCGGGCGCGTTGTGCCTCGTATGCAACCAGGGCGCGCACCGATGCGCCCGTGATTTTCGCGGACAGATCCGTTTCCTGGACGTGAAAACGCTTCATGTCCTCGGCGGGCAGGTAGATCCGGTCACGGCCGAGGTCCTCTGCGACGTCCTGGAGGTGCTCGACGATCTGCAGCGCGGTGCAGATCGCGTCGGACAGGCGGATCCGTTCGGGGGTCGAGGTGCCGGTGACGGCGAGGACCAGGCGGCCTACGGGGTTGGCGGACAGTTCGCAGTAGGCGAGGAGGTCGTCGTAGGTCTCGTACCGGGTGACGAGCTGGTCCTGGCGGTTGGCGGCGATCAGGCCGAGGAACGGCTCGGGGGTGAGGGAGTGGCGGCGGACGGTGGACTGCAGGCGGCGCAGCAGGGGGTGGCGCGGGGTGCCGTCGAAGACGCGGCGCAGGTCGGCCTCGAAGGCGTCGAGCAGGACCAGACGGTTCTCGGCCTCGGTGGCCGACACGCCGAGCAGGCGGGCGTCGGCTCCGCCGGGGGCGAGGTCGCCGTCGCCGATGTCGTCCACGAGGCGGGCGAAGCCGTAGACGGCCATGAGGTCGTCGCGCCAGGCCCGGGGCAGGAAGAAGGGGGCCACGGGGAAGTTCTCGCTCGTGGCCTTGTCGAGTGTGGCGCGCTCCGGGTCCGGCGCCGTCTCGGTCGCCGTCATCGGGCGCTGCCCGCGGCGGGGACGGCACATGCTGCGTTGAGCTGGGGAGTTTCCGTAGCCATTGCCGTCACATCTCCCGTTCTACACTGCCGACCCAATACACACTATTTCGGACACGCCGCCCGGCAATCCGCGCGGCTGCCCCGACTCAGGGTGTCGCGCATTATCGCCCCACTTGCCGCTTTCCGGGACCGGTACAGCTTACGTTGTACAACGCAGCGAGGTTCGAGGGGGGTGTCCTGCACATCACAACAACACACCGATTGGCGTCAAGATTCCTGACGACCGCCGGAGTTGACGTTTCCTTTGCAGACGCGGGGCCCCGCCGGAACAGTTCCGGCGGGGCCCTGGCCGAAACGGGCTACTTGCCCGTGAACTTCTCGTACTCCTTCAGGACCTCGTCGGTCGGTCCGTCCATGCGCAGTTCACCGCGTTCCAGCCAGAGCACGCGGTTGCAGGTGTCCCGGATGGACTTGTTGTTGTGACTGACCAGAAACACCGTGCCCGCTTCCTTGCGCAGTTCCCGGATGCGTTCCTCCGAGCGCTTCTGGAACTTGCGGTCGCCGGTGGCGAGGGCCTCGTCGATCATGAGGACGTCGTGGTCCTTGGCGGCGGCGATGGAGAAGCGCAGCCGGGCCGCCATGCCGGAGGAGTAGGTGCGCATCGGCAGGGTGATGAAGTCGCCCTTCTCGTTGATGCCGGAGAAGTCGACGATGTGCTCGTAGCGCTCCTTGATCTGCTCGCGGGACATGCCCATCGCGAGACCGCCCAGGATGACGTTCCGCTCGCCGGTGAGGTCGTTCATCAGGGCCGCGTTCACGCCGAGCAGGGACGGCTGGCCGTCGGTGTAGACCTTGCCCTTCTCGGGGGGCAGCAGGCCCGCGATGGCGCGCAGCAGGGTGGACTTGCCCGAGCCGTTGGAGCCGATCAGGCCGATGGCCTCCCCGCGGTAGGCGACGAAGGAGACGCCCCGCACGGCGTGCACCTTGCGCACCCCGCGCGCCGCCTCGTCGGAGCCGCGCCTGAGGATCCTGCTGAGGGCGGCCGTCGCGCTGCCCTTGCCGGTCCTGGCGCCGTTGACCCGGTAGACGATGTGCACGTCGTCCGCGATGACCGTCGGGCGGCGCTCGCCGGTGCCCGCTGCGGTGTTCTGCTCAGCCACGGCCGTACCTCTCCTCCGCCTTCCAGAAGTACACGAAACCGCCGGCGAAGGCGGCCACGGCCCAGAACAGCGCGATGGCCCACACGTGCGGCGGCAGGTTCGAGGCGCCGTAGCCGTCGATCAGCGCGAACCGCATCAGGTCCATGTAGACCGCGGCCGGGTTGACCTGGAGCAGCCGGGCCGCGATCTCGGAGCGGCCCTCCATCATCTTGCTGATGGAGAACATGACGCCGGAGGTGTACATCCAGGTGCGCAGGATGAACGGCATCAGCTGAGCGAGGTCGGGCGTCTTCGCGCCCATGCGGGCCACGATCAGCGCGAGCCCGGTGTTGAACAGGAACTGCAGCAGCAGCACCGGCACGATCAGCAGCCAGGACAGGCTCGGATAGCTGCCGAAGCCGATCGCCACGAGGAACAGCACGATCATGGAGAACAGCAGCTGCTGCAGCTGCTGCAGCGAGAAGGAGACGGGCAGCGACGCGCGGGGGAAGTGCAGGGCGCGCACCAGGCCCAGGTTGCCGGAGATGGCGCGCACGCCCGACATGATCGAGCTCTGCGTGAAGGTGAACACGAACACGCCGGTCACCAGGAACGGGATGTACACGTTCTTGGGCAGGCCACGGCTGGCGTGCAGGATGACGCCGAAGATGAAGTAGTAGACGGCCGCGTTGAGCAGCGGGGTGGCGACCTGCCAGAGCTGGCCGAGCTTGGCCTGGCTGTACTGCGCCGTCAGCTTCGCCTGGGAGAAGGCGAGGATGAAGTGGCGCCGCCCCCACAGCTGACGGACGTACTCCACGAGTGAGGGACGGGCGCCGCTCACGGCGAGCCCGTACTTGGCGGCCAGCTGCTCCGCCGTCAGCCCCTCGTCGGGCGACGGTATCGCGCTCACCGCGACACCGCCGTCATGCGTTGTGTGACTCACGAGTGGAATTCCGGACTCTCTCGGTAAGAAGCTTGCTGTTCGAGTAAGAAGCTTCTCAGATGACCGGGGGACGGCCCAGTCGGGTCAACCGCCAGACCGTGCGCCAGCGCATCGGGTGACGGGGACCGCAGGGCGTGCTCCAGCCCTCCCTGAAGCCGCCGAACCACGCGCGCAGGGCGGGGCGGGAGGGGCGGCGGGCCAGGGTGAGCAGCAGCCAGACCCCGAGGTAGACGGGGACCAGCAGGGCGGGGAGGTTGCGGCGAGCGAGCCAGACCCGGTTCCGGGCGACCATGCGATGGTAGACCGCGTGCCGCGAGGGCGCCGTCGTCGGGTGGTACAGCACCATGTCGGAGCGGTAGTCGATCATCCAGCCGGCGTCCAGGGCCCGCCAGGCCAGGTCGGTCTCCTCATGGGCGTAGAAGAACTCGTCCGGCAGGCCGCCGACCTCGGCGAAGACCCGGGTGCGCACCGCGTTGGCGCCGCCCAGGAAGGTGGTGACCCGGGAGGAGCGCATCGGGTCGGAGGCGCGCAGCCTCGGCACGTGGCGGCGCTGTGTCTCGCCGGTCTCGGGGTCGGCGATGCGGAAGCTGATGATGCCGAGCCGTGGGTCCGCCGCGAACGCCTCGCGGCACAGCTGCGCGGTGTCGCGGCGGGCGAGCAGGCCGTCGTCGTCCAGGAAGAGCAATATGTCGACATCGTGGCCGCCGGGCCCGAAGGCCTCGATGCCGACGTTGCGCCCGCCGGGGATGCCCAGGTTCTCGGGCAGCTCGATCGTGCGCACGCCCTCGGGGACGTCCGGGACGGGCGAGCCGTTGCCGACGACCACCACCTCGACCGGGTCGCCGTCCTGCTGGGCGACGGAGTCGAGCAGGGCCCGCAGCTCCTCGGGCCGGTTGCCCATGGTGATGACGACGGCGCCGACCCGCATGGCGGTGCTCACTTCAGCCTGCTGGAGGCGAGGATGGACACGAGGTGCAGCAGGGTCTGCACCAGCGCGATGCCGGCGAGGACGGCGACGCCCAGCCGGGAGAAGAACAGGTCGCCGCGCACCTGGTCGACGACGGCGAGCACGAGGATCAGCAGGGACGCCTCGATGCCGAGGATCAGCCGGTGGAACTTCAGCGCGGCGGCGGCCCGGCGGGCCAGCGCCATGCCGGAGGTGCGCATCTCGGCGGCGGCCTCCTTGACCGGCGGCAGCCCGCCCTGGTGCCGGGCGACGCCGACCAGGTCGGTCTCCGCCTTGATCAGGATCGCGCCGAGCGCGGCGAGGGTGCCGAGGAAGGCCCACAGCCAGTCGATGCGGCCGGTGCCCCACAGGTCGGCGGCGCGCAGGCCGAAGCCGGTGAGCACCGCGGCGTCCGTGAGGTAGGCGCCGACCCGGTCGAGGTAGACGCCGTTCAGCGAGTACTGCTTCTTCCAGCGCGCGATCTCGCCGTCGACGCAGTCCAGCAGCAGATACAGCTGGACGCACACCACGCCGAGCACGGCGCCCGGGATCCCCGGGACCAGCAGTGCCGGGGCCGCGAGGACCCCGAAGACGGTCATCAGGTACGTGAGCTGGTTGGGCGTGACCCTGGTGTTGACCAGGTAGCGGTCGATCCGCAGGGACACCTCTCGCATGTAGAGGCGCCCCATCCAGTGCTCACCGCTGCGCCGGTCCTTCACCCCCGCGGGGTGGACGACCGGACGGAGTTCAGCTACCGATGGCCTTGACATAGTCGGCGTAGGTGTCCTTGATCTGGTTCGGCTTGAGGTCGAGGTGTTCGAGGATCGTGTAGCGGCCGGGCCGGGTCTCGGGAGCGAACTCCACGACCCGGACGAACTCGTCCACGGTGAAGCCGATCTCCTCCGGCAGCACCGGAAGTCCGTGCCTGCGCAGCACTCGGGCCGTGTGGACGGACGCCTCGTGGGCCCCGCGCAGGTACATCGCGAAGGCCGCGCCCAGTCCGCACTGCTCGCCGTGGGCGGCCGCCCGCTTGGGGAACAGCAGGTCGAAGGCGTGGTTGATCTCGTGGCAGGAGCCGGACGACGGGCGGGAGTCGCCGGAGATCGACATCGAGATGCCGCTGAGGACCAGCGCCTCGGCGAGCACCTGGAGGAATTCGTTGTCCCCTATGCCGCCGGGATGCCGCAGCACCGCCTCGCCCGCCTGGCGGGCCATGGCGGCGGCGAGACCGTCGATCTTCTCGCCGTTGACCCGGTTGGACAGCTCCCAGTCCGCGACCGCGTTGATGTTCGAGATCGCGTCGCCGATGCCGGCCCGGACATAGCGCGCCGGCGCCTCGCGGACGACGTCCAGGTCGATCACGACCGCGATCGGGTTGGGCACGCCGTAGGAGCCGCGGCCCGCGTCGTTGTCGAGGGTGGCGACCGGCGAGCACAGGCCGTCGTGCGCGAGGTTCGTCGGCACGGCGACCAGCGGCAGGCCGATGCGCGCCGCGGCGAACTTGGCGCAGTCGATGATCTTGCCGCCGCCGAGCCCGACCACCGCGTCGTAGTGGCCGGACTTCATCTCGCCGGCCAGCCGGATCGCGTCGTCGAGGGTGCCGCCGCCGACCTCGTACCAGGTGGCACCGGGCAGCGAGGGGGCGATGCGCTCGCGCAGCTTCGAGCCGGAGCCGCCGCTGACGGCGATCGCGAGCCGGCCCGACTGCGCGATGCGCTCGTCGGCGAGGACGCAGGCCAGGTCGTCCAGGGCACCCGAGCGGATGTCCACGACCACCGGCGAGGGAATCAGCCGTGTCAGTACTGGCACGCGATCTCCCGTCCGCGGGCGAGATCGTCGTGGTTGTCGATCTCCACCCACTTGACGTCGCCGATCGGCGCGACGTCGATCCGGAAGCCCCGGTTGACCAGCTCCTGGTAGCCGTGCTCGTAGAACTGATGGGGGTCGGTCTCCCAGACCGCCCGCAGCGCGTCGGCCAGTTCGGGGGCGGCGTCGCCCTCGATCAGGGTGACACCGATGTACTCGCCGGTCGCCTCGGCGGGGTCCATCAGCTTGGTGATCTTCGTCATGCCCCTCTCGGGGTCGGCGACGACCTTCATCTCCTCGTCGGCGAGGGACTTCACGGTGTCCAGCGCGAGGATGATCCGCTTGCCCTCGCCCCGCGCGGCGAGCAGGGTCTTCTCGACGGAGACCGGGTGGACGGTGTCGCCGTTGGCGAGGATCACACCGTCCTTGAGTGCGTCACGGCCGCACCACAGGGAGTAGGCGTTGTTCCACTCCTCGGCCTTGTCGTTGTCGATGAGGGTGAGCTTGAGGCCGTACTTCCGCTCCAGGGCCGCCCTGCGCTCGTACACGGCCTCCTTGCGGTAGCCGACGATGACCGCGACCTCGGTCAGGCCGATCTCGGCGAAGTTGCCGAGCGTCAGGTCCAGGACCGTCGGTTCGCCCTCTATGCCGGCGGGCCCGACCGGCACCAGTGCCTTGGGCAGGGTGTCGGTGTAGGGGCGCAGACGCCGGCCGGCGCCGGCCGCCAGCACGAGGCCGATCATGCGGTTTCTCCTTCGTCGTGTACGGCGGGCGCCCCAGCGGACACCCAGAAGCGGATGCTCTCGGCGAGCACCACCAGGGCGACGGCCACGGCGAGGACCGTGAGCGCGGCCTTGAACTGCGAGGCGGTGAGCGCCGCGGCCAGGACCGTGACGAGCAGGGTCCGCCCCTCCTGCCCCCCGATGGAGCGCACCAGCCAGGCCGGGGGCGCTCCGGCGTTGCCGCGGATGCGGTACACCGTGTCGTAGTGATGGTAGGCGACGGCCGCCACCAGGCCGAAAGCCGCAGGAAGGGCTCCGTTCACGTGCGCATGGACCGCCAGGGCCAGGACGGTGCCGTATTCGGCGGCCCGGAAGAGCGGGGGGACCAGCCAGTCGAGGGCGCCCTTGAGGGGGCGGCGCAGCGCCTGGCCGGAGGCGAGGGCGTAGACGACGGCGCCGGCCACGGGGGCCCAGGTCACGCCGGAGAAGAGGGACAGCGCGAGGACGGCCGTACCGGCGAGCGCCACCACGAGCGGGGAGCCGAGGCGGACGCGCGTGGAGCGGGCCACGAGGGAGGCGGCCGGGCCGTTGTCGGCGAGGTCTGCGAGCGCCTGGGCCGCCCGGTCCGTGCGCCGCGCCTTGCGCGTCACGGAGCGCAGCACACGCCCGGCGGTGGTGTAGCACGCCGCGAGGGCGCAGCCGACGAGGAGGACGTAGAAGGTGATCCGCGGGGTGGTGACCGCGGTCAGGACCGCGATCATCGCCCAGCGCTCGCCGATCGGCAGCACGATCATCCTGCGCACCCACACCGTCCAGCCGACGCTGTCCAGCTTGTCGGAGAGCGCGGCGGTGGGGCTGGTGTTGGCGGTGGCGTCGTGGTTGGCCTCGTTGAAGGAGAAGTCGACCACGTGCCGGCAGGTCTGCAGGATCATGGCGCCGAGCGCGAGGGCCCATACGTCGTCGCCGCCCCGGGCCGCTCCCCACGCGAGGCCGGCGTAGTAGGCGTACTCCTTGGCCCGGTCGAAGGTGGCGTCGAGCCAGGCGCCGAGCGTGGAGTACTTCAGGGCGTAGCGGGCGAGCTGGCCGTCGGTGCAGTCCAGCACGAAGGACGCGATCAGCAGCACGCCGGCCGCGACGAAGCCGGCGCGCGTGCCGGTGGCGGCGCAGCCGGCCGCGATCAGCGCGGTGAGCAGCGAGGCGGTGGTGACCTGGTTCGGGGTCAGGCCGCGGCGGGCGCACCAGCGGGCGATGTAGCGCGAGTAGGGGCTGATGAAGAACGTGGTGAAGAAGCCGTCGCGGGACTTCACGGCCGACTTCAGGCGTACGGCCTCGTCGTCGACGGCGGCGACGGCCTGCCGTGCCTCGTTGCGGGCCTGCGGGTCATCGGGGACCGCGGCGACCAGACTGCCCAGCTCGGGGCGGTGCACCTCGCAGCCGTCGGCGTCCAGGGCGGTGACGATGCGGTCGGCGAGGCTGTCCACCGCGAGCGCGGTGCCGCCGCCGGTGGAGGTCTCGCGGGCCACGGCGCGGGTCAGCGCCTGCCGTGCGGCCGGCTGGGCGGTGACGGCGCCGGGGATCGCGGCGAGCGGGAAGCGCGGGTCGGTCAGGCCGAGGCGCAGGGCGTGCAGGTGGCCGACGAAGCGGGCGTCCACCACGGCCAGCCGGTCGCCGGCCGGGGCGGCGGCGATCAGGGACTCGGCCTCGGAGGCGCTCGCCGCCGGCCGGACGTCGAAGCCGAGGGACCGCAGATCGTTCTCGAGCGACGATCCGGGGACCGGCTGACCGGTCACGATGGCGGTCGACAACCGAACTCACTCCCTGGGTGCCGGCGCGCGGGCGCCGGTCTTCTGCGTGGTGGGGCGCCCCTGCCTACGGCACCCGGGCGGCATGTCGGCAGAGGCTATCGGATGGGCCGAAGCCCGTGTTCACCGGCCGTTCACGGACCGGCTCACGGTGGCGGCCCCGGCCGTTGCCGCGATCATCATCGGGGATGCGGGGCCCGGCCCACAAACCCGTCGGCGCAGATCCGGGCAACCGGGACAGGCGCCGGGGCCGCATAAGGTGGACGACCATGACGTGGCTGATCACCGGCGGAGCCGGTTACATCGGGGCGCATGTGGCACGCGCCATGGCCGGCGCCGGTGAGAGCGTGGTGGCGCTGGACGACCTGTCGGCGGGGGTGGCGGACCGGCTGCCCGCGGGCGTCCCGCTCGTCCGGGGCTCGGCGCTGGACGGGAACCTGCTGGGGCGGGTCTGCGCGGAGTACGGCGTGACGGGCGTGGTGCACCTGGCAGCGCGCAAGCAGGTCGCGGAGTCGGTGGCCGAGCCCACCCGCTACTACCGGGAGAACGTGGGCGGCCTCGCCACGCTGCTGGACGCGATGACCGGGGCGGGCGTCCGCCGGCTGCTGTTCTCCTCGTCGGCGGCGGTGTACGGCAATCCGGACGTGGACCTCATCACCGAGGACACCCCGTGCGCGCCGGTCAACCCGTACGGCGAGACCAAGCTGGCCGGCGAGTGGCTGGTGCGCGCGGCGGGGCGGGCGCACGGGATCTCGACGGTGTGCCTGCGCTACTTCAACGTGGCGGGCGCGGCCGCGCCGGAACTCGCGGACACGGGCGTGTTCAACATCGTGCCGATGGTCTTCGACCGGCTCACCCGCGACGACGCCCCGCGGATCTTCGGCGACGACTATCCGACCCCGGACGGCACCTGCATCCGGGACTACATCCACGTGGCCGACCTCGCCGAGGCCCACCTCGCGGCCGCGCGCCACCTCACCGACGCGGCCCGGCCGGGCGACCTCACCCTGAACATCGGCCGGGGCGAGGGCGTCTCCGTGCGCGAGATGATCTCCGTCGTCGCGGAGGTCACGGGCGACCGCCGGCCGCCCGTGGTCGAGCCGCGCCGCCCCGGCGACGCGCCACGGGCCGTCGCCTCGGCCGATCGCGCCGCCGCGACCCTGGGCTGGCGAGCCCGGCGCGGGGTGCGCGAGATGGTGGAGTCGGCCTGGCAGGGCTGGCAACTGCACCACGGCCGGTGAGCCGCCGGCTCGCGTCCGCCGACGTGAAAACGCCGTCACACGCGAGCCGGCCGCCGTCGCCGCGGAGGTCACCGGCGAGCAACGGCCGCCTGTGGCCGGGCCGCGCCGCCCCGGCGACGCGCCGGTCCCTTCGGCGTCCTGACCAGCAGATCGTTTTCGCAGGTCACGGCACATGACAACGGTGTTCAGTGCCGCATTGCCCGCCACCCCCCGGCCGTAGTTCACTGGCCTCTCGGACCGAACGCGGAAGGACGGTTGCCATGGGGGCTGGGCACGACCACGGTCATACGCACACGCACGCGCCGCCCACGGGTACGGCCGCGGCGGCGTTCCGTGGCCGGCTGCGGATCGCGCTGGGCATCACCCTCATGATCATGGTGGTCGAGTTCGCCGGCGGTCTCGTCGCGAACTCCCTCGCGCTGTTCGCGGACGCCGCGCACATGGCGACCGACGCGGTGGGACTCGGCATGGCCCTGTTCGCGATCCATTTCGCGAACCGGCCGTCCAGCACCAACCGCACCTTCGGTTACGCCCGCGCCGAGATCCTCGCGGCCCTCGCCAACTGCCTGCTGCTGCTCGGCGTCGGCGGATACGTCCTGTACGAGGCCGTCCAGCGGTTCATCGCGCCCGCCGAGACCCGCGGCGGCCTGATGGTCGTCTTCGGCCTGATCGGCCTGGTCGCGAACTCGGTCAGCCTGACGCTGCTCATGCGCGGGCAGAAGGAGAGCCTGAACGTGCGCGGCGCCTTCCTCGAGGTGGCCGCGGACGCACTGGGCTCCCTGGCGGTGCTGATCTCGGCCGCGGTGATCCTGACCACCGGCTGGCAGACCGCCGACCCGATCGCCTCGCTGGTCATCGGCCTGATGATCGTGCCGAGGACGCTGAAGCTGCTGCGCGAGACGCTGGACGTGCTGCTGGAGGCGGCGCCCAAGAACGTCGACATGGTCCAGGTGCGGGCGCACATCCTCGCCCTCGACGGCGTGGAGGACGTGCACGACCTGCACGCCTGGACGATCACCTCGGGCATGCCGGTCCTCTCGGCGCACGTCGTGGTCAGCTCGGAGGTGCTGAACGCCATCGGGAACGAGAAGATGCTGCACGAGCTGCAGGGCTGCCTGGGCGACCACTTCGACGTGGAGCACTGCACCTTCCAGCTGGAGCCGGGCGGGCACGCGGAGCACGAGGCCCGGCTGTGCCACTGACGCCCGCGCTCATCCGTTCGAGCCCACCCCGGACGGTTCTGGCCGCGGCTCACCGGGCACGATGATCCACCGGGTCCGACTTCCGGTGCCGCGCCGCGCGCGGACATGCGGGCGTGCCGGGAAGTGCCGGGAGTGCCGGATTCGTACGGCAGACTTGGGGTGCGAAGACCGAGGCGAAGGATGGGTATGCCGATCACACCTGCCACCGCGACGCACAGCTCGTCGAACGGCACCGCAGAGGCGATTTTGCTGGAACTGGTCGACGAGAAGGGCGTGACGATCGGCACGGCGGAGAAGCTCGCCGCCCACCAGCCACCGGGGCAGCTGCACCGGGCGTTCTCGGTGTTCCTCTTCGACGAGCAGGGCCGCCTGCTGCTGCAGCAGCGAGCGCTCGGCAAGTACCACTCCCCCGGTGTGTGGTCCAACACCTGCTGCGGCCACCCCTACCCCGGCGAGGCGCCGTTCGCGGCGGCGGCCCGGCGCACGCACGAGGAGCTCGGCGTGTCCCCCTCGCTGCTCGCCGAGGCGGGCACCGTCCGCTACAACCACCCGGACCCGGCCTCGGGCCTGGTGGAGCAGGAGTACAACCATCTCTTCGTCGGCCTGGTGCAGGCGCCGCTCGTGCCGGACCCGGAGGAGGTCGCCCAGGTCGCCTTCGTCACGGCGGCCGAGCTGGCCGGGCGGCACGCCGAAGACACCTTCTCGTCCTGGTTCATGACCGTGCTGGACGCGGCCCGCCCGGCGATCAGGGAGCTGACGGGCCCGTCCGCGGGCTGGTGACCTCGGCTACGGCAGCCGGGCGGGCTTGAGCGGCAGGGCGGCCCAGATCACCTTGCCGCCGCTCGCCGTGTGCTCCACGTCGACCGCCCCGCCCGCCTCTCTGGCCACCTCGCGCACCAGCAGCAGCCCCCGTCCCCCGGTCCGGGCGTGGTCGGCCTCCAGCGCGGTCGGGCGATAGGGGTGGTTGTCCTCCACGGACACCCGCACCCACTCGGCCCCGACGGCGACCTCCACGGCCAGCATCGGCGACAGCAGCGCCGCGTGCTTGACCGCGTTGGTGACCAGTTCGGAGACGATCAGCAGCAGCCCGTGCACCAGGTCGTCGGAGACCGGCACGCCCTGGCGCAGCAGCAGGTCCCGTACGGCGTGCCGGGCCTGCGGGACCGAGGCGTCCACCGCTGCGGCGGTGAACCGCCAGACGCCCTCGTACGGCAAGGGATCAGGCAGCCGCTCGGCGCCCCCCGCTGGGCGCGGGCCGTCCCCGCGCCCGTGGTTGTCCATGGTCCGGTCGCCACCCTCGCGCTCGATTGTCACCACACGTCGAGTGTTGGTAACCAACCGCTCCCGTCCGGATGCCTGAACACAAGTCAGCGGGTATCGAGCGGTTTCTGATCGACTGGGTATGACAAGGTCACGTGTCGGACTGTTCCTGTCGCCCGGACGCCGGTTCGCGGACCGCCTGGGCGGTAGGGGTCAGGTGTGGGGCCGGCCCGGGTCGGGAAATGGGCGCCGCTCTCACCGTTTGGCCCCCGCCGGAGGCAGCGTCGTGACTCCGACGGCGGGCGGATACGATCCGGCGCATGGAGCCGCAGCTGTCCCACCGGGTCACCGACTCGGTCGCCACCGTCGTGATCCGCCATCCGGCCAAGCGCAACGCCATGACGGCCGCGATGTGGCGGGCCCTGCCGCCGCTGCTGGACCGCTTCGCGCGCGATCCGGGCGTACGGGCTCTGGTGCTGACCGGGGAGGGCGGGACCTTCTGCGCCGGCGCGGACATCTCCACGCTCCAGGGCTCGTCCGGGGAGGCGCAGGGGCTCGCGGTGGCGGCCGAGGAGGCGCTGGCCGCGTTCCCCAAGCCGACCCTCGCCGCGGTGCGCGGGCACTGCGTGGGCGGCGGTGCGCAGCTCGCTGCCGCCTGCGACCTGCGGCTCGCGGAGGAGGGCGCCCTGTTCGGGGTGACCCCGGCGAGGCTCGGCATCGTCTACCCCGCCTCCTCCACCCGGCGCCTGGTGTCGCTGGTTGGCCCGGCCACCGCGAAGTACCTGCTGTTCTCCGCCGAGTTGGTCGACGCCCACAGGGCGCTGCGCACCGGTCTGGTGGACGAGGTCCTGCCCGAGGGCGAACTGGACAAGCGGGTCGCCGAGTTGACCCGCACCCTGGCGTCCCGCTCGCAGCTCACCCAGGCCGCCGCCAAGGAGTTCGCGGACGGCCGCACCGACCGGGAGGCCCACTGGGCGCAGCAGGCGCGCGGCAGCGGCGACACCGCGGAGGGCGTCGCCGCGTTCCTGGAGCGCCGGCAGCCGCGGTTCAGCTGGACGGTTCCTGCGTCAGGATGAAGCGGCTGCGGGCCCGCAGCATGTCGACGATGTGCGCCGGCGCCTTGTGCGGGGAGCCCGCGTCGTAGGGCGGCCGGGGGTCGTACTCCAGGGCCAGCTGGACGGCCTGGGCGTGCTCGTCGCCCGCGATCCGGCCGGACAGGGCCAGACCCATGTCGATGCCCGCGCAGACCCCGGCGGCGGTGACGTACTTGCCGTCGAACACCACCCGTTCCTCCACCGGTTCGGCGCCGAGGCGCCGCAGCTGGTCGCGGGCGAGCCAGTGGCTGGTCGCGCGGCGGCCGTCGAGCAGCCCCGCGGCGGCGAGCAGCAGCGAGCCGGTGCACACCGAGGTGGTCCAGACGCTGGTGGCGTCGACGGCGCGCAGCCAGTCCAGCAGCGGCCGGTGCTCCATCAGGGCGCTCTGCCCGGGACCGCCCGGGACGACCACCACGTCGGGACGCGTGACCTCGGTCAGGGGCCGGTCGGCGACCATCCCGAGCGCACCGGTGTCCGTGCGCACGGGTCCGGGCCGCTCGGCGACGAAGACGGTCTCGGCGCCGGGGAGGCGGGAGAGGCTCTCGTAGGGGCCGACGGCGTCGAGGGCGGTGAAACGGTCGTAGAGGACGACGGCGATCTGCATGGCGGGTCCTTTCGGTTCGGGAGCGGGGCGGAACCGCCTGCGGTACTCGGCGGGCCCGGGGATGGCCGCAACGACGGGTTTCCCACCTTTTCTCCCATGCGGGTGTTCCACGGCGCGCCGCGGAGCAACCCGGGCCGGGCCGACAGGACCCGGCGGCCCCGTGCCGACCCGGCGGCCCGCCACGTGCCGCCCTGATCCCCGGTTGTCGGTGTCACCTGCCACAATTGCCGCGCAACCTCAGTGGAGAAGGCGGTACGGGATCGTGACGACACCCGGATCCATCGAAGCAGGATCCATCGAAGGCAGGATCGCCGGGGAGCTCGGCGTACGGGAGCGGCAGGTGAAGGCCGCGGTGGAACTGCTCGACAGCGGTTCGACGGTGCCCTTCATCGCCCGCTACCGCAAGGAAGCGACCGAGATGCTCGACGACGCGCAGCTGCGCACGATCGAGGAGCGGCTGCGCTACCTGCGGGAGCTGGAGGAGCGGCGGAGCGCGATCCTGGAGTCGGTGCGCGAGCAGGGCAAGCTCACCGAGGAGCTGGAGGCCCGGATCCGCGGCGCCGAGACCAAGGCGCGGCTGGAGGACATCTACCTCCCCTACAAGCCCAAGCGGCGCACCAAGGCGCAGATCGCGCGCGAGGCGGGACTGGAGCCGCTGGCGGAGGGCCTGCTGAGCGACCCGGCGGTGGAGCCGCTCGCGGCCGCCGCCGCGTTCGTCGACGCCGGCAAGGGCGTCGCCGATCCGCAGGCGGCGCTGGACGGCGCCCGGGCGATCCTGACCGAGCGGTTCTCGGAGGACGCCGACCTGATCGGCGAGCTGCGCGAGCGCATGTGGGTGCGCGGGCGGCTGGCCGCGAAGGTGCGGGAGGGCAAGGAGGAGGCGGGCGCGAAGTTCGCCGACTACTTCGACTTCGCCGAGCCGTTCACCGAGCTGCCCTCGCACCGGATCCTCGCGATGCTGCGCGGCGAGAAGGAGGAGGTCCTCGACCTCGTCCTGGAGCCGGAGGAGCCCACGGAGGGCCCGTCGTCGTACGAGGGGATCATCGCGCACCGGTTCGGGATCGCCGACCGGGGCCGTCCCGCTGACAAGTGGCTCACCGACACGGTCCGCTGGGCCTGGCGCACCCGCATCCTGGTGCACCTCGGCATCGACCTGCGGCTGCGGCTGCGCACGGCCGCGGAGGACGAGGCGGTGAACGTGTTCGCCGCCAACCTGCGCGACCTGCTGCTGGCCGCCCCGGCCGGCACGCGTGCGACGCTGGGCCTCGACCCCGGTTTCCGCACGGGCGTGAAGGTGGCCGTGGTGGACGCGACCGGCAAGGTCGTCGCCACGGATGTGATCTACCCGCACGTCCCGGCCAACAAGTGGGACGAGGCGCTCGCCAAGCTGGCGCGGCTCGCCAGGGAGCACGCGGTCGAGCTGATCGCCATCGGCAACGGCACGGCCTCCCGCGAGACCGACAAGCTCGCCGGTGAACTGATCGCGAAGCACCCGGAGCTGAAGCTCACCAAGGTGATGGTGTCGGAGGCCGGCGCGTCGGTGTACTCGGCCTCGCAGTACGCCTCGCAGGAGCTGCCGGACATGGACGTGTCGCTGCGCGGCGCCGTCTCCATCGCCCGGCGGCTGCAGGACCCGCTGGCCGAGCTGGTGAAGATCGACCCCAAGTCGATCGGCGTCGGCCAGTACCAGCACGACCTGTCCGAGGTGAAGCTGTCCCGCTCGCTGGACGCGGTGGTGGAGGACTGTGTGAACGGCGTCGGCGTGGACGTCAACACCGCGTCCGTGCCGCTGCTCGCCCGGGTGTCGGGCATCTCCTCGGGCCTCGCCGAGAACATCGTGGCGCACCGGGACGCGAACGGCCCGTTCAGGTCCCGCTCCGAGCTGAAGAAGGTGGCGCGGCTGGGCCCGAAGGCGTACGAGCAGTGCGCGGGCTTCCTGCGCATCCGCGGCGGCGAGGACCCGTTGGACGCGTCCAGCGTGCACCCCGAGGCGTACCCGGTGGTCCGCCGCATGGTGAAGACCACCGGCCAGGAGGTGGCCTCGCTGATCGGCAACACGGGCGTGCTGCGCTCGCTGCGGCCCGCCGACTTCGTGGACGACACGTTCGGTCTGCCGACGGTGACGGACATCCTGAAGGAGCTGGAGAAGCCGGGCCGCGACCCGCGTCCGGCGTTCCGGACGGCCACCTTCAAGGAGGGCGTCGAGAAGATCTCGGACCTGTCCGCCGGGATGGTCCTGGAGGGCGTGGTCACCAATGTGGCCGCCTTCGGCGCCTTCGTGGACGTCGGCGTCCACCAGGACGGCCTGGTGCACGTCTCGGCGATGTCGAAGACGTTCGTCAAGGATCCGCGGGACGTGGTCAAGCCGGGGGACATCGTCAAGGTGAAGGTGCTCGACGTGGACATCCCGCGCAAGCGGATCGCGCTGACCCTGCGCCTGGACGACGAGGCG
>NZ_JBLEBI010000100.1:0-23915 GCF_047340315.1 Streptomyces sp. AF1A | reverse complement strand
CGCGGGCGGGGGCGCCCTTTGGCGTACGACGTCCGGTCACGCCCCCCTGCGGTGCCGCCCGCCCGCCGACGGGTCCCCGCCCTCGGCGGCCGGCGCGGCCTTGCGCTCCTTCTCGGCCTGCTCCTCCGCCTCCATCTCGGCGAAGACGTCGATGGGCGCCGGGGCCTTCGCCAGGAAGACCCAGGTGAGCCAGACCGCCAGCAGGAACGGCGGGATCTTCAGGGCCACGAGCACCCAGCCGAGCCGGGCGGTGTCGGACCACCAGTACAGCGGGAAGAGGATCGCGCACTTGGCGAGCAGGATCAGGCCCCAGGCCCAGCTCGCCTTCGCGTAGGCCCTCTTGCGGCCGGGGTTGCGGGTGCGCCAGGAGAGGTTCTCCTTGAAGACCGGGCCGAGGATGAGGCCGATCAGGGGCACCCCGGCGAGGGTCGTGACGATGTACGCCAGCGCCAGGCCCAGCGTGTAGAGCATGCCGGGCAGGTAGAAGTCCTTGGCGTTTCCGGTGAACATCGCGAAGGCGACACCGAAGGCCACCCCGAAGACACCGCTGAAGGCGTGCTTGACGGTGTCCTTCAGGACGAGCCGGACCACGACCAGCACGAGGGAGACGGCCAGCGCGGCGACCGCCGCCACGTGCAGGTTCTTGTTCACCGTGAAGATCGCGACGAACAGCAGGCCCGGCACGACCGTCTCGACCATGCCGCGGACACCGCCGAACGCCTCGAACAGCGCGGCCTCGGTCACCGCGCGGGAGTCGTGCGGCGGGCTCTGCCCGGTGTCTTCGGTCGGCTTGTCGAGGGACGTCACCGGCTACTCCCGTCCGAGGGGTCGCAGTTCGTATTTCGGGTTGAACAGCACACGGCGGCCCCTGCTCAGCGAGACCCGGCCCGATGCGATCAGTCGGCGCCCCGGTTCTATGCCCACGATGGAGCGCCTGCCGAGCCACACCACGTCCAGCGCGGCGGAGCCGTCGAACAGCTCGGCCTCCAGGGCCGGGACTCCCGCACGCGGACGCAGAGTGACCGTGCGCAAGGTACCAGTTACGGTGACGATCTGCCGGTCCTGACAGTCACCGATCTTCGTGCACCCGGCGGTCTCGGCGTCTTCGCGCAGTTCCTCGGACTCCAGGTCCTCCTGCGACGAGGAGAGCCGGTCGAGCATGCGCCGGAACCGGCCGGCCGGCTTTTCGGAACGAGGAACAGCACTCATATCTGAAGCGTACCGGGACGCACCGACAGCACCGTAGCCCAGCTCGCTTCCCCGCGCGGTTCCTCACATCCGGTCACTTCTCGAACCGGTAGCCCATCCCGGGCTCCGTGATGAAGTGCTTCGGGTGGGAGGGGTCCGTCTCGAGTTTCCGGCGCAACTGGGCCATGTAGACGCGCAGGTAGTTGCTCTCGGTCCCGTACGACGGCCCCCACACCTCCTGCAGGAGCTGCTTCTGGCTGACCAGGCGGCCGGTGTTGCGGACCAGGACCTCCAGCAGGTGCCACTCGGTCGGGGTGAGCCGGACGTCCCGGCCGGCGCGGTGGACCTTCTTCGCGGCCAGGTCGACCGTGAAGCCCTCGGTCTCCACGGTCGTGACGTCGTCCTCACCCGCGCCGACCGGCTCGGCCCGGCGCACAGCGGCCCGCAGCCGGGCCAGCAGTTCATCCATGCCGAAGGGCTTGGTGACGTAGTCGTCCGCGCCCGCGTCCAGCGCCTCGACCTTCTCGTCGGAGGAGTGGCGGGCGGACAGCACCAGGATCGGCACCCGGGTCCAGCCGCGCAGCCCCCTGATCACCTCGACGCCGTCCATGTCGGGCAGGCCCAGGTCGAGCACGACGACGTCGGGGTGGCGGGAGGCGGCCAGGCCGAGCGCGGTCCTGCCGTCGGGGGCCGCGTCGACCTCGTACTTGCGCGCCTTGAGGTTGATCACGAGCGCGCGCACGATCTGCGGCTCGTCGTCGACCACCAGCACCCGGGTCATAGGGTCTGCCTTTCTGGTTCCGCGATGCCCTCTCCGGAGGGGACGGACTCGGAGGGCGATCCTGCCGCGCGCAGGCTGAGGACCATGGTGAGTCCGCCGCCCGGCGTGTCCTCCGCGTTCAGCGTGCCGCCCATGGCCTCGGCGAAGCCGCGGGCGACCGCGAGGCCGAGTCCCACGCCGGCGCCGCGCGGGGCGTCGCCGTACCGCTGGAAGGGCTCGAAGATGCGGTCCTTGGCCTCGTCCGGCACACCCGGCCCGCGGTCCACCACGCGCACCTCGACCCGCTCGGCGATGGCGCTGGCCGAGACCAGGACGCGCCGGCCGCGCGCGCTGTACTTGACGGCGTTCTCCACCAGGTTGGCCACCGACCGCTCCAGCAGCCCGGGGTCGACCTCGACCATCGGCAGCGTCTCGGGCACGTCCAGCTCGACGCTGTCCTCGGGCACGCCGCCCAGGGCCATCGGTACGACCTCGTCGACGTCGATCTCGCGGATCAGCGGGGTGACGGTGCCGGTCTGCAGGCGGGACATGTCCAGAAGGTTGCCGACGAGGTGGTCGAGCCGGTCGGCGCCCTCCTCGATGCCCTCCAGCAGCTCGGCCCGGTCCTCCTCGGACCAGGCCACGTCGTCGGAGCGCAGCGAGGTGACGGCAGCCTTGATGCCGGCCAGCGGGGTGCGCAGGTCGTGGCTGACGGCGGCGAGCAGGGCGGTGCGGATGCGGTTGCCCTCGGCGAGCGCGCGGGCCCGCTCGGCCTCCTCCTGCAGGCGCCGGCGGTCGAGCGCCACGGCGGCCTGGGCGGCGAAGGCGGCGAGCACCCGGCGGTCCTCGGCGGGCAGTACGCGGCCGGTCAGCGCGAGCGCCATGTGGTCGCCGACGGGCATGTCCACGTCGGCTTCCTCGGGCCGCTCCAGCGGCGGCCCGAAGCCGGCCCGGCCCGCGCAGGTCCACGGCTCGACGTCGCTCGCCCGCTCCAGCAGGGCGGCCGACTCCATGGCGAAGGTCTCGCGGACCCGCTCCAGCAGCTCCTCCAGGCTGGTCTCGCCGCGCAGCACGTTTCCTGCGAGGAAGGAGAGGATCTCCGACTCGGCCCGCAGCCGGGCCGCCTGGTGGGTGCGTCGGGCCGCGAGGTCCACCACGGAGGCCACCGACACCGCGACGGCGAAGAAGATCACGATGGCCACGATGTTCTTCGGGTCGGCGATGGTCCACCTGTGCAGGGGCGGGGTGTAGAAGTAGTTCAGCAGCAGCGATCCGAAGGCCACCGAGGCGAGCGCGGGCAGCAGGCCGCCGAGCAGGGCCGCCGCGACCGTCACGCCCAGGAACAGCAACATGTCGTTGGCCAGGCCGATGTCGACGGAGCTCAGCAGAACCGCGAGCACCGCCGGGCCGGAGAGTCCGGCCAGCCAGCCGGAGATGATGCGGGTCCTGCCGAGCCGCGCGCCCCGGGCCACCGGTAGTCCGCGCCCCTTGGCGACCGCCTCGTGGGTGACGATGTGGACGTCGAGGTCGGGGCCGGAGTCCCGGGCGACGGTCGCGCCGACGCCGGGCCCGAAGACGTACTGCCAGGCCTTGCGGCGCGAGGAGCCGAGCACGATCTGGGTGGCGTTGACGCCGCGCGCGAAGTCCAGCAGGGCGGCCGGTATGTCGTCGCCGACCACGTGGTGGAAGGTGCCACCGAGGTCCTCCACGAGGGTGCGCTGGACCGCGAGCTCCTTCGGGGAGGCCGTGGTCAGCCCGTCGCTGCGGGCTATGTAGACGGCGAGCACCTCGCCGCCGGCGCCCTTCTCGGCGAGCCGGGCGGCGCGGCGGATGAGGGTGCGGCCCTCGGGTCCGCCGGTCAGGCCAACCACGATCCGCTCCCGCGAGCCCCAGATCTTCGAGACCCGGTGCTCGCTGCGGTACTGGTTCAGGTACTCGTCGACGCGGTCGGCCACCCACAGCAGTGCCAGCTCGCGCAGCGCGGTGAGGTTGCCGGGGCGGAAGTAGTTGGAGAGGGCCGCGTCGACCTTGTCGGGCTGGTAGATGTTGCCGTGGGCCATGCGGCGGCGCAGGGCCTGCGGGGACATGTCGACCAGCTCGATCTGGTCGGCCCGCCGTACCACCTCGTCGGGGACGGTCTCGCGCTGGCGCACCCCCGTGATGGACTCGACGACGTCGCCGAGTGATTCCAGGTGCTGGATGTTGACGGTCGAGACCACGTCGATCCCGGCGGCGAGCAGCTCCTCGACGTCCTGCCAGCGCTTGGCGTTGCGCGAGCCGGGGACGTTCGTGTGGGCCAGTTCGTCCACCAGGGCGACGGCGGGCGCGCGGCGCAGCACCGCGTCGACGTCCATCTCGCCGAAGGTGGCGCCCCGGTACTCCAGCTGCTTGCGCGGGACCTGCTCCAGACCGTGCAGCATCACCTCGGTGCGCGGGCGTCCGTGGTGCTCGACGAAGGCCACGACGCAGTCCGTGCCCCGCTCCGCGCGGCGGTGCCCCTCGGACAGCATGGCGTAGGTCTTGCCCACGCCCGGTGCCGCGCCGAGGTAGATCCGAAGCTTGCCGCGTGCCATGGCTCCATTGTCTTCCGGTGACTGCCGCCTACGCAGCGTCGACCTTACGGCCAACGATGCGGACAAAACGGACGGCGACCCGGGTCGAAGGGGGCTTTGACGCAACTCTGACGTCGGCGGACGCCCCCCGAGGGCCTCCGGCACCCGGCGACGGCGTCACCGGTCCCGCCAGAGCCTCGGGGGACCCCGGAGAGCCTCACTGCGCCGACGCGGCAGCCCGCGACGGCTCCGTCACCGTGCGCCCGGCCTCACTCCTCCACGATCTCCCCGTCGCGCAGTTCCAGCACCCGGTCGGCCAGATCCAGCAGGGTCGCGTCGTGCGTGGCCACCAGCACGGCCGGTCGCGCCGCCTCGGACTGCTCACCGTGTACGACGGCCCGCAACAGCTCCATGACGGCGTGGCCGGTCTCGGCGTCGAGCTGGCCGGTCGGTTCGTCGGCGATCAGCAGGGCCGGGCGGTTGGCGAGGGCGCGGGCGATGGCGACCCGCTGCTGCTGGCCGCCGGACAGCTCGCCGGGCCGCTGTGCGGCGTGACCGGCGAGCCCGACCAGCGACAGCAGCAGCTCCACGCGCTCCTCGCGCTCGCGCGGGTCGGCGCGGCGCAGCCGCAGCGGTACGCCGACGTTCTCGGCCGCGGTCAGGATCGGGATGAGCCCGAACGACTGGAACACGAACCCGATCCGGTCCCGGCGCAGCCCCAGCAGCTCGCTCTCGCCCAGCTCCCCCAGCTGCAGGCCGTCCACCTCGACCCGCCCCCGGTCCGGCGCGTCGAGCCCGCCGACGATGTTCAGCAGGGTCGTCTTGCCGGAGCCCGAGCGGCCCTTCAGGGCGACGAGTTCCCCGCGCCGCACCTCCAGCGAGACCCCGCGCAGGGCATGCACGGCCGCCGCGCCCCGCCCGTACGACTTGTGGACGTCCTCGACCCGGACCATGGTCTCGGTGATCACACCGCTCACAGCGCCTCCCCCACCGACAGAGCGCCAGTATCACCGCGCCCATCCCGACGGACAACGCCACGGCACCCCGCAAGGGGCGCGGGGAACTGCGCGCCGAGCCACACCAAGCCCTTACCCGGCGCGCCGAGCCGCTCCCGCAAGGGGCGCGAGGAACTGCGCGCCCAGCCCAACCAAACCCGCACCCGGCAACCACGAGCCCCCGTCCCTCCCCGTCCCCGCAGAAAAACGGGCCGCACCCCCATCAAAGAGGCACGACCCGTACACCACCGCCGAACCCAGCGGAGCGCCTAGCGGACTTCGGTGATCTCCGGCCCCCGCTGCAGCTGCCCCATCCCGCCGGAGAAGCGCGAACCCTCCTCCTGCTGGACCCCCTCGGGGACCATCTGGGCGTCGTTCGGCAGCTTGAGGACGATCGGGTCGCGCGGCGCCATCGGGCCCTCGCCGCGGACCACCACCGTGTCGCGGAAGATCTGCTCCAACAGCCCGGCGGCCTGCGGCTGCACCGCGCCCTGCCCGGAGATCACTCCGCGCAGGAACCAGCGGGGACCGTCCACGCCGACGAACCGCACGACCTGGAAGCCGCCGGTGCCGTCGGGCAGCTGCACCGGCACCTGCGCCCGCAGCTCCCAGCCGAGCGGGCCCTCGACCTCGTCGACGATGCCACCCTGCTGGGTGATGCCGGACGCGATCTCCTCACGGACCTCGCCCCAGATGCCCTCACGCTTGGGGGCGGCGAAGGCCTGGAGCTGGATGGCGCTGTCGCGCAGCACGACGGTGGCGGCGACGATCGCGTCACCGGCGACCTCGACCCGCAGCTCCATGCCGTCCACGCCCGGCACGAACAGACCGCCGAGGTCCACGCGACCCTCGGCCGGGTCGCGCACCTCGCTGCTGTCCCACGGACCGTCGGGCCGGGGCCCGGGCTCCAGCCGGACGCGCTCGCGCTCGGCCTCCTCGTACTCGTCCGCCTCGGTGTCGACGCTGTCGACGACCTGCTCGGCCTCGCCGGCCGCGTCCTCGGCGGCACCCTTCTTCTTGCGACGTCCGAACACGTCACTGTCCTTCCCGGTCGGATACGACCGAAGCGTATCGATTCCCACCCGTCGGACCGCCCAGGGCGGCCTGACCGCTTGTGCCGCTCTCGCCGCCCACCGCGGCATGGCCGCCGGTGGACCCGAAGCCCCCTTCGGCCCGCGCCGAGCCGGGAAGTTCCGCCACCTCCTGGAAGCGGACCCTCTCGACCTGCTGGACGACCAGTTGGGCAATCCGGTCGAAGCGCTCGAACCGCACGCACTCGCGCGGGTCGAGATTCACCACGATCACCTTGATCTCCCCACGGTACCCGGCATCGACCGTCCCCGGGGCATTCACGAGGGCGACACCGCAGCGGGCGGCGAGGCCGGAACGGGGGTGCACGAAGGCCGCGTACCCCTCGGGCAGGGCGATCGACACCCCCGTGGGCAGCACGGCCCGCTCGCCCGGCCGCAGCTCGCACGCCTCGGTGGTGCGCAGGTCGGCTCCGGCGTCCCCCGGGTGCTCGTACGCCGGAAGCGGTACCTCGGGGTCGACGCGCCGGATCAGTACGTCGAGGGGGGTACGGCTCACGGGTTCACCTCGAAGGCGCGGGCACGCCGGATCTGGTCCGGGTCGCTCATGGCGGCCTTGATCTCCTCGGCGCGGCCGTGGTCGATGAAGTGGTCGACCTTCACCTCGACGAAGAGGGCGTCGGCGCGGACGGCGACGGGCCCGTCGGGGCCGCCGATGCGCCCCGTGGCGGTGGAGTAGATCTTCCGCCCGGCGACGGCGGTGACCTCCGCCTCCAGGTACAGCGTGGTGCCGACCGGCACGGGCCGGACGAAGTCCGTCTCCAGCCGTCCGGTCACGGCGATGGTCCGCAGCAGCCAGTTCAGCGAGCCGAGCGTCTCGTCGAGGGCGGTGGCCAGCACACCGCCGTGCGCCAGGCCCGGCGCGCCCTGGTGGGCGGGCTGGACGGTGAACTCGGCGGTCAGGGAGACCCCCTCGCCGGCCCGTGCCTCCAGGTGCAGCCCGTGCGGCTGGCCCGGGCCGCACCCGAAGCAGTGTTCGTAGTGGGCGCCGAGGAGTTCACCGGGCGCGGGCGCGTCGGGGTGCCGCACCGGTTCCACGGCGTCGGCGGGGGGCTGAAGGCTTGCGGAACTACCATTCACAGGCGCAGACCTTACCTGTCCGCCCGTCGCCCCCGACCGCCCGCCCGACGGCGCCTCGCACCGGCCGCCCCGGCTCCGGCCGCGGTCCGATCCCGTGCCAAGCTTGGCGTCATGCAGCTCTCCGCCACCCCTTACGAAGAACGCCTCACCGCCCCCCGCTCGTGGTGGCTGATCAGCTTTCTCGTGGGCGTCTCGTTCGCCCTGATCCTGCTGCCCTTCGGCACCCTGCCGCTGCTCGGCGGCCTGGTCGGCGGTACGGCCGCGGCGGCGGTGGTCGCCAGCTCCTACGGCTCCCCGCGCATCCGGGTCGTGGGCGACTCGCTGCTCGCGGGCGAGGCGAAGATCCCGGTGTCGGCGCTGGGCGAGGCGGAGGTGCTGGACGCGGAGGAGGCCCGCGCCTGGCGGACGTACAAGGCCGACACCCGGGCGTTCCTGCTGCTGCGCGCCTACATCCCCACGGCGCTGCGGGTGGAGGTCACGGACCCCGAGGACCCGACGCCGTACCTGTACCTGTCGACGCGGGAGCCGGAGAAGCTGGCCGCGGCGATCGAGGCGGCCCGCAGGGCGAACGCCTAGAGCGTCCTGGAGCGGCGCGGGACAGCGCGGAGGTCCGCTAGAGCTCTTCGGGGTGGTCACGCATGCTCAGCGGCTCCGTCGGCTGTTCCAGCGGCGGCAGCTGCGCCAGCTCGTCCCACGGGACCTGGATTCTGCGCAAGTCGGCCCGGATGCGCCCGGCGAGTTTCCTGGTGTCCCGGCGGTTCATCACGGCCCCGACGGCGGCGCCCACCATGAACGGCATGAGGTTGGGCATGTTGCGGACCATGCGCTTCATGATCTGCTGACGCAGTTCGCGTTTCATACGGCCGCCGAGAGCCGCGTCGTACGTCGACGGCTTCATCACGTCGACCCCGCGCTCCCCCGACCAGGAGGACAGATACGCGGTGCTGCGGGTTCTGAGGTTTCCCGGCGGCCGTACGCCGTAGACCTCGTGCAGTTCGGCGATCAGCTTCAGCTCGACCGCGGCGACCCCGGTGATCTCCGCGGCCAGCTCCGTCGGCAGCGCCGGCGGCACCGGCAGCATCGCCGCCGCACCGATTCCGGCCCCGATCGTCGAGGTTCCGGCCGCGGCGCCCGCCACCAGCCTGTCGGCCAGTTCCTCGGGTCCCAGACCCGGGAACTGCCTGCGCAGGGTCGCGAGGTCGCGTACGGGCACCCGCGGGGCGATGGCGATGATGCGGTCCGCGAGGTGGGCGATACCCGCGCGGGCGTGGCTGCCGCCCCTGCGGGCACCTTCCCGGGCCATCTCCCGCGCCTTGTCGCGGATCATCGCGGCCCGGCGCCGGGCGACGGGCGTGGGCCGCTGTGACGGCGCCGGCTGGTCGGGCCGGCCGACCGGCTCGAGCGGGGCTCCCGATGCCGGTGAGCCCCGCTCGTCGTCACGCGCGCCGTGCGGGCCGTCGGACGGCCCTTCGTCCGCTCCCCGCAGAGGGAAGCGGCGCTTCCGGGGAGGGGTCGAGCCAGACACGGCCGACCCCTCCTCAGTCGCAGTCGCGGCAGATCGGCTGGCCGTTCTTCTCCCTGGCCAGCTGGCTGCGGTGGTGCACCAGGAAGCAGCTCATGCAGGTGAACTCGTCCTGCTGCTTCGGCAGCACACGGACCGCCAGCTCCTCGTTGGAAAGATCGGCGCCGGGCAGCTCAAGGCCTTCGGCGGCCTCGAACTCGTCGACGTCCACGGACGAAGTGGACTTGTCGTTGCGCCGGGCCTTCAGCTCTTCCAGGCTGTCCGAGTCGACGTCGTCGTCGGTCTTGCGTGGTGTGTCGTAGTCGGTTGCCATATCGCTCTCCCCCTCTGGGTGTCTGCGGTGTCTCCAGCGCACGTAACGCGTGAGAGGCCGGACTTGTGCCCGACCTGAGGCGGAGATTTTGCCTCACATCAAGGGCTGTTACTCAATCGACACCCAACCCGACCCCTCAGGAGTGATCGGCTTGGATGGCGGTGAGGACCGTACACGGTTCGAATGCCGCACCTCAAAGGCGCCTCACCGTGTACTTCCCGTGATCAAGAGCCCTGAAAACCAGGACTTTCCCGGCGTTCTGCCATCTGTCATGATCACGGACTGTAGATGGCTGGAAATCCGCCTATGTGATCGATCACACAACGAGAAGCCCATTCGGCCGCCGAATAATTCCGCGCAGAGCGAACAAGCCTCGCGTGTGTCGATCGATCACAGCGGCAGCGTGACCCGCATCACCAGACCGCCGCCCTCGCGGGGCTGCGCCACGATGTGGCCGCCGTGCGCGCGGGCCACGGAGCGGGCGATGGACAGGCCGAGGCCGACGCCCTTGTCGCTGCCCGTGCGCTCCGTACGGAGCCGCCGGAAGGGCTCGAACAGGTTGTCGATCTCATACGCCGGTACCACCGGTCCGGTGTTCGAAACAGTGAGCACCGCCTGCCCGTGCTGAATGTCGGTGTCCACTTCGACCCACCCATCTTCCGCCACGTTGTACCGCACCGCGTTCTGCACCAGGTTCAGCGCGATCCGCTCCAGCAGCACGCCGTTGCCCTGCAGCACGGCCGGCTTGCGCTCGCCGCGGATCATCACGCCCTTCGCCTCGGCCTCGGCGTGCACCTGGTCGATGGCCTGGGTGGCGACCTCGGCCAGGTCGACGGGCTTGCGCTCGATGATCTGGTTGTCGCTGCGGGCGAGCAGCAGCAGGCCCTCGACCAGCTGCTCGCTGCGCTCGTTGGTGGCCAGCAGCGTCTTGCCGAGCTGCTGGAGCTCCACCGGCGCGTTCGGGTCGGACAGGTGCACCTCGAGGAGCGTACGGTTGATCGCGAGCGGGGTGCGCAGCTCGTGGGAGGCGTTGCCGACGAAGCGCTGCTGGGCGGTGAAGGCCCGCTGCAGCCGCTCCAGCATGTCGTCGAAGGTGTCCGCCAGCTCCTTCAGCTCGTCGTCCGGGCCGTCCAGCTCGATCCGGCGGGACAGGTCCGAGCCGGCCACCGCGCGGGCGGTGCGGGTGATCCGGCCGAGCGGGGACAGCACCCGGCCGGCCATCGCGTAGCCGAACGCGAAGGCGATCACGGCGAGCCCCAGCAGCGCCAGCAGGGAGCGGCTGAGCAGGTTGTCCAGGGCCGCCTGGCGCTGCTGGTCCACGCAGTGGGCGATCACGTCGTTGAAGTCCGACAGCGGCACCGGGTTGGAGTTGATCGCGGTGATCGCGGGGCAGTGGTCGCTGGAGACCTTGATGCTCGTCCCGCTGACGATCTTGAACAGCGGCTGGTTGCCGGTGCTGATCGCCTGCGCGGCCAGCAGGTAGATGATCGAGAGCAGCAGGATGCCGGCGATCAGGAACATGCCGCCGTACAGCAGCGTGAGCCGTATGCGGATGGTCGGGCGCAGCCAGGGCAGCGGGGGCTGCGGCCTCCTGGGGTCCCAGGTGGGCTTCGGGGGCGCCTGCGGCGGTGCGGGTGTCGCGGCCATGGCGGATCAGATCCGGTAGCCGGAGCCGGGGACGGTGACGATGACGGGCGGCTCGCCCAGCTTGCGGCGCAGGGTCATGACGGTCACCCGCACCACGTTGGTGAACGGGTCGGTGTTCTCGTCCCAGGCCTTCTCCAGCAGCTGCTCCGCGGAGACGACCGCGCCCTCGCTGCGCATGAGCACCTCGAGCACCGCGAACTCCTTGGGCGCGAGCTGGACCTCCTTGCCGTCGCGGAAGACCTCGCGGCGGTTGGGGTCGAGCTTGATGCCGGCGCGCTCCAGGACCGGCGGCAGGGGCACGCTGGTCCGGCGGCCGAGGGCGCGCACGCGCGCGATCAGCTCGCTGAACGCGAAGGGCTTGGGCAGGTAGTCGTCGGCGCCGATCTCCAGGCCCTCGACACGGTCGCTGACGTCTCCCGAGGCGGTCAGCATGAGCACGCGCGTGGGCATGCCCAGCTCGACGATCTTGCGGCAGACGTCGTCGCCGTGCACGAGCGGGAGGTCGCGGTCGAGGACGACCACGTCGTAGTCGTTGACGCCGATGCGCTCCAGGGCGGCCGCACCGTCGTACACGACGTCGACGGCCATGGCCTCCCGGCGCAGTCCGGTGGCCACCGCATCGGCGAGCAGTTGCTCGTCCTCGACGACGAGTACGCGCACGTCGCTGTCCTTCCTGTGTCCACCCGCGGGGCGCCGGGCGCGCGCGGGCAGGGGTGTGTTCGTGAGGTGTGACATCCATCCTGCCCTTTTCGGCCATAAGTCGGCTGTAAGGCGGGGTCAGGGCCGCAGGGACGGCGGCCGCGGGAAGGGAATACGAGATTTTCTCCTCCAGTGGAGGTTTCCGGAGCGGGGAGCTGGGGGAGGACGGCTTTACACCCCGCGATCACGCTCTGCATGTGCCGCAGCACCATGCGGTACCTCCCGATCCGCTTCCGCAGAGTGGGCGCGGGTGTCCGGCACCGTGGCCGCCCGGCCGGGCGCGCGCTGGGCACCTGCGAGAGCCGTGATCGCCCCTTCCATACGGCACACCCCCGTGCCACCGACCCACGACCCAGGACGAGGGGGCGCAGCATGGACGCTTTCACCGCAGGACTTCTGCAGCGCATAAGGACGACCGAGTCCGACCTGTCTCGGGCTCGCGACGAGGGCGACGACTTCCTCGTCGAGGTGGAGCAGGCAGAACTCGACGACCTGCGCCGCCTCGCCGCCGAACACGGTGTGGAGGTCGGCGTGTCACGCGCCTGATCGGACCGAAAGCGCACACGGAGGGACCCCGGCGAATCCAGCGCCGGGGTCCCTTCGCGCGCTCCGGCCCGGCCGGGCTCAGTCGTGCCAGGCCCCGAAGTCCTCCAGCAGCCGCTGGAGCGGCTCGAAGACCCCGGGGGTCCCCGCGACCGTCAGGTCCCGTGAGGGCCGCTCCCCGGGCCGCCCACCGGTCAGCGCGCCGGCCTCCCGGGCGATCAGGTCCCCCGCGGCCCAGTCCCACGGGTTGAGCCCGCGCTCGTAGTACCCGTCGAGCCGGCCGGAGGCCACGTCGCACAGGTCGACCGCGGCCGAGCCGCTGCGCCGGATGTCCCGCAGCAGCGGGATCAGCCGGCCGGCCACCTCGGCCTGGTGGGCCCGGACCCCGGCGACGTAGTTGAAGCCGGTGGAGACCAGCGCCTGGTCCAGCGGGGGCGTGGGGCGGCAGGCGAGCGCCCGCTCGCCCTGCCACGCGCCCGTGGCCCAGGCGCCGCCGCCGCGTACCGCGTGGTACGTCTCGCCGCGCATCGGAGCCGCGACGACCGCGGCGACGGTCTCGCCCTCCCGCTCCGCGGCGATGGACACCGCCCAGGTCGGCAGGCCGTACAGGTAGTTCACGGTGCCGTCGAGCGGGTCGATCACCCAGCGGACGCCGCTCGTGCCCGGGGCGGAGGCGCCCTCCTCGCCGAGGAAGCCGTCGTCGGGGCGCCGGCCGGAGATCAGATCGGTGATCAGCTTCTCGGCCGCGATGTCCATCTCGGTGACGACGTCGATCGGGCTGGACTTGGTCCTCGCCACCGCGAGGTCGGCCGGCCGGCCGTCCCGCAGCAGCTCACCGGCCCGGCGGGCGGCCTCCTGGGCCAGCTCCAGCAGTTCCCGGTGCAGGGCGTCGCTCACGGGTCTCCTCACGCGTAGGGGCTGTCGGCGCCCGCGGCGGCCGGGCGGGGCGCACGGGCCGGGCAGCAGCCGGCCGGGCACACGTTATGGCTCGCGCCCAGGGCGCCGAGGGCGCAGGGCGTGACCTCCTGCCCGCGCTCCACGGCGGCGCGCTCCACGATCAGCTCGCGGACCGCGGCGGCGAACCGCGGGTCGGCGCCCACGGTGGCCGAGCGGCGCACCGGCAGCCCCAGCTCCTCGGCCTTGGCCTTCGCCTCGGTGTCGAGGTCGTAGAGGACCTCCATGTGGTCGGAGACGAAGCCGATCGGCGCCATCACGACGGCGGGAACGCCGGCCGCGTGCCGCTCCTCGAGGTGGTCGCAGATGTCGGGTTCCAGCCACGGGATGTGCGGGGCGCCGGAGCGGGACTGGTAGACCAGGCGCCAGGGGTGGTCGACGCCGGTGCGCTCGCGGACGGCGTCGGCGATCAGCCGGGCCACGTCCAGGTGCTGCTCGACGTAGGCGCCGCCCTCGCCGTGGCCCTCGACGGGGCCCGAGGTGTCGGCGGCCGCGGTCGGGATGGAGTGGGTGGTGAAAGCGAGGTGGGCGCCCGCGCGAACGTCCTCGGGGAGGTCTTCGAGGGCGCGCAGCACGCCGTCGATCATGGGCTCGACGAAGCCGGGGTGGTTGAAGTAGTGCCGCAGCTTGTCGATCCGCGGCAGCTCCAGGCCCTCGTCCCGAAGCGCGGCCAGGGCGTCGGCGAGGTTCTCGCGGTACTGGCGGCAGCCCGAGTAGGAGGCGTAGGCGCTGGTGGCGAGCACCAGGATGCGGCGGCGGCCGTCGGCGACCATCTCGCGCAGGGTGTCCGTCAGGTACGGCGCCCAGTTGCGGTTGCCCCAGTAGACCGGCAGCTGGAGGCCGTGCTCGGCGAAGTCCTTGCGCAGGGCGTCCAGCAGGGCGCGGTTCTGGTCGTTGATCGGGCTGACCCCGCCGAACAGGAAGTAGTGCTGCCCCACTTCCTTCAGGCGTTCCTTCGGGATGCCGCGCCCGCGCGTGACGTTCTCCAGGAACGGAACCACGTCGTCCGGGCCTTCGGGGCCGCCGAAGGAGAGCAGGAGCAGGGCGTCGTACGGGGTGGCATCGAGCGCGTCTGGCATGTCTCGATCCTGCCACCCGGCTCCGACAGCCGGGAAACGGTGGGGCAAAGAGCCGGGTTTCACAGGGTTTATGGGGACTTTTCCCGGCGCCCCGACCGGTGTTTTTGCGAATCCGGGCTCGTAAGCTGTATCAGCCGCATTCGCGCCTTACAGGCCTGACCGAGCCCGCTTCGGAGTCCACGTGCCCAGCCCCTACAGAGCCCTGTTCGACGCGCCCGGCACCAGGGCCTTCTCGGCCGCCGGGTTCCTCGGCCGGATGCCGATGTCGATGATGGGCATCGGCGTGGTCACGATGGTCTCCCAGCTCACCGGGCGGTACCGGCTCGCGGGCGCGCTGTCGGCCACCATCGCGCTGGCCGCGGCGGTGATCGGGCCGCAGATCTCCCGGCTGGTGGACCGGTACGGGCAGCGCCGGGTGCTGCGCCCCGCGACCCTCGTGGCCCTCACGGCGGCCGCCGGGCTGCTGCTCACCGCACACCTGCGGTGGCCGGACTGGGCGCTCTTCGTCTGCGCGGCCGGGATCGGCTCGGTGCCGAGCCTGGGCGCGATGGTCCGGGCCCGCTGGGCCGCCCAGTACCGGGGCACCCCGAAGCTGCACACCGCCTACTCGTTCGAGTCGGTGGTCGACGAGATCTGCTTCATCTTCGGCCCCATCATCTCCATCGGCCTGTCCACGGCCTGGTTCCCGGAGGCGGGACCGCTGCTGGCCGCCTGCTTCCTGGCGGCCGGCGTGTACTGGCTCACCGCACAGCGCGCCACCGAGCCCGCGCCGCACCCGCGCGAGCGGCGCGGCGGCGGCAGCGCCCTGCGCTCGGCCCCGCTCCGGGTGCTGGTGGTGACCTTCGCGGCGACCGGGGCGGTCTTCGGGTCGGTGGACGTGGTCACCGTCGCCTTCGCCGACGAGCGCGGCCACAAGGGCGCCGCGAGCGTGGTGCTCGCCCTGTACGCGGCCGGCTCCTGCGCGGCCGGCGCGGTCTTCGGGCTGCTGCGCCTGGCGGGGGCGCCGGAACGTCGCTGGTTGCTGGGCGTGACCGCCATGGCCGTGAGTATGATCCCCCTCCTACTGGTCGGAAGCCTGCCGCTTCTGGCCGTGGCGCTGTTCGTTGCGGGGCTGTCCATCGCGCCGACGATGATCACGACGATGTCCCTCATCGAAGAGCACGTACCTCGCGCGCAGCTGACCGAGGGCATGACCTGGGTGAGCACCGGCCTCGCGGTCGGCGTGGCGCTCGGCTCGTCCCTGGGCGGCTGGGTGATCGACGCCGCCGGGGCGCGCGCCGGGTACGGGGTTCCGGCGCTGTCCGGGGCCGTCGCGGCCGCGGTCGGTTTCCTCGGGTACCGCCGGCTGCGCAGGCCGGCCGCGGGTCGGGGAGGCACCGTTGAGCAGCACAGCGAGCGGGAAGAACGGCACCTGGCGTAACTGGGGCGGGAACGTCTCCGCCCGGCCCGCCCGGCAGGCCGCGCCGGCCTCGGTGGAGGAACTGGCCGCGGTGGTGCGCCGGGCACGCGAGGACGGCCTGAAGGTGAAGGCCGTCGGGACCGGGCACTCCTTCACGTCGATCGCCGCGACCGACGGTGTGTTGATCCACCCTCAACTGTTGACGGGCATCCGCACCATTGACCGTGCTTCCATGACCGTCACGGTCGAGGCGGGCACCCCGCTCAAGAGACTCAACGCGGCTCTGGCGCGCGAGGGCCTGTCGCTCACCAACATGGGCGACATCATGGAGCAGACCGTCTCCGGGGCCACCAGCACCGGCACCCACGGCACGGGCCGCGAGTCCGGCTCCATCGCCGCACAGATCAAGGGGCTGGAACTCGTGACGGCGGACGGCTCGGTCCTCACCTGCAGCGAGAAGGAGAACCCGGACGTCTTCGCGGCCGCCCGAATAGGCCTCGGCGCCCTCGGCATCGTCACGGCGATCACCTTCGCCGTGGAGCCGCTGTTCCTGCTCACCGCCCGCGAGGAACCCATGCCGCTCGAACGGGTGCTCGCCGAGTTCGATCAGATGTGGGCGGAGAACGAGCACTTCGAGTTCTACTGGTTCCCGCACACCGGCAACACCAACACCAAGCGCAACAACCGCAGCGCCGGTCCCGAACAGCCGGTGGGACAGGTGGCGGGCTGGTTCGAGGACGAGTTCCTCTCCAACGGTGTCTTCCAGGTGGCCCAGTGGGTCGGCCGCGCGGCCCCCGCCACGATTCCCGCCATCGCGCGAATCTCCAGCAAGGCCCTGTCCGCGCGGACCTACACGGACATCCCCTACAAGGTCTTCACCTCACCGCGCCGGGTGCGCTTCGTGGAGATGGAGTACGCCGTCCCGCGCGCGGCCCTGGTGGACACGCTGCGCGAGCTGAAGGCCATGGTCGACCGCTCGGGCCTGCGGGTCAGCTTCCCCGTCGAGGTCCGCACGGCTCCGGCGGACGACATCGCCCTGTCCACCGCGTCCGGCCGGGACAGCGCCTACATCGCCGTACACATGTTCCGGGGCACGCCCCATCAGGCGTACTTCACCGCCGCCGAGCGCGTCTTCACCGCGCACGAGGGCCGCCCGCACTGGGGCAAGCTGCACACGCGGGACGCCGAGTACTTCGCCCGGGTGTACCCGCGCTTCGGCGAGTTCACGGAACTGCGGGACCGTCTGGACCCGGAACGGCTGTTCCAGAACGACTACTTGCGGAGGGTTCTGGGGGCGTAGGCGTCGCGGCGGGCCCGCTCGGCGCGGGGCTCGCGCCCGGGGCCGGGTCACCGCCCGGCGTTGCGCTCGCGGGGCCGCCGGGCGTCGGCGTCGCGCCGCGGGTCGTCCCACCGCCGGCGTCGCGCGCGTGTTCCGGCGAGAGTGTGCTCTCCGGGGAGGGCGTACCCGAAGGGGCCGGTGTCCGGCCGGACTTCGCGTCCGAGGAGGACGAGCCGCGTCCGGTGACCGCGTCGCCGACCGTCGTGCCGGCGCCGCCGCTGAAGCTGCCGCCCGACACCAGCTCGTACGTCGTGATGCCGGCCATCGCCACCGCGAACACGAGTGCGGCCGCGATCACCGGCCGCCACCGGTTCCCCGCCCGGGCACGGTAGACCGTGCCCTCGGTGAACCCGCCCGGCGCCGGCGGCACTTGCCCCCTGGGGCGGGCGGCCGTCTTCGCCCCCCGCAGCTGCTCACCGGTCCGCTTGAAGAGGTGCTGGAAGAGAGTGCCGCCGCAGGTGGCGAGGGCACTGACCACACCAGCGCCGAGGATCGTGCCGTACACCCCGAAGTACGAAGCGAGTTTGGCCGCCACGACCGCCGCCAGGGCGCCGCCCGCCACCTGGGGGACGCTCAGGTCGATCCGCTTCCGAGTCGTATCGGGTGTTTCACGCATACCCGGAACTTGCCTTCCTTTCCCCTACCTGACCGATCACTTGCCGCACTTGCCGACATTGACCGACCGACTGCACGAGAAAGGGACGTACAGACGAAACCATTAGTTCCGTTTCTGGGGATTGCGTGAAGTTCGCCACGTTCATGATCGACAAAACCGGTTGCGGACGGTCAAGTCGCGTCCCTTGCCAGAAGTTGGGCGGCGCGCCAATCCACGCACGTGGTCCGAATGGAGTACTGTTGCGAGCCCTGGGTCCGGTCTCCCACCAGGGTGTCCGCGGCCTTGAAGGACCGCCGGGAGGGGGCTAGTTGCACAGGGTGACGGAGTTGGTCACTTAGCGTTGCGAATAGGTAACCGTGCCATAACGGCGGCCCAGGGCCCGTGCCCGACACGCCGGGCAACTCGGCAAGGTTGTGGCAGGCTGCACCCGGGCAGGCCACACTCGACTAGCGGAAGCAGCGACGCACGTGACGTCGGCAGGCACCACCCGGGAGGTCCCCATGCCCGAACTGCGTGTCGTGGCCGTCTCGAATGACGGCACACGGCTGGTGCTCAAGGCTGCCGACTCTACGGAGTACACGCTTCCGATCGACGAACGCCTGCGCGCCGCCGTGCGCGGCGACCGGCCGCGCCTCGGCCAGATCGAGATCGAGGTCGAGAGCCATCTCCGCCCCCGCGACATCCAGGCGCGTATACGGGCCGGTGCCACCGCGGAGGAGGTCGCGCAGCTCGCCGGCATCCCCGTCGACCGGGTACGCCGCTTCGAGGGACCGGTGCTGGCCGAACGTGCCTTCATGGCCGAGCGGGCCCGCAAGACCCCGGTCCGCCGCCCCGGCGAGAACTCCGGTCCCCTGCTCGGCGAGGCCGTCCAGGAGCGCCTGCTGCTGCGCGGCGCCGAGAAGGACACCGTGCAGTGGGACTCCTGGCGCCGGGACGACGGCACCTGGGAGGTGCTCCTCGTCTACCGGGTGGCGGGCGAACCGCACTCGGCGAGCTGGACGTACGACCCGCCCCGGCGGCTCGTCCAGGCCGTCGACGACGAGGCGCGCTCGCTGATCGGCGAGTCCGACGACCTCGCGGTGCCGGAGCCGAGCTTCCCGTTCGTCCCCCGCATCGCCCGGCTGCCGCGCGAGCGTTCGCTCGACCGCGCCCTGGACCGGAGCGACCGGGAGCGGCCGACCCTGCCCGCGCAGGCGTCCGAGCCCGCGGAGGAGAGCACGGGCGAGCGCGACTCGCTGACCAGCCTCCTGGAGGCGGTGCCGAGCTTCCGGGGTGACATGGTGGTGCCGGAACGGCCGTCCGAGACCCCGGAGGAGCCCGCCGAGGAACCCGCCGCGGAAGAGCCCCCGGCACCGGCCGCGTCGGCCGGTTCCGCCTACGCGGACGTCCTCATGCCGCGCTCCGTGGGCAGCCACCGCGACCGGCTCATCGGCGCCACCGACCGCCAGGCCGAGGCCGACGGCGTCCGTCCGGGCCGCCGCGCCGCGGTGCCGAGCTGGGACGAGATCGTCTTCGGCACCCGGCGCAAGAAGCAGGAGTAGCCGGTCCACGGGTCGTACAGGAAGGCGGGACACGCACGCGTGCCCCGCCTTCTTCGGCTGCCGCTCCCGCGGATCGGACCGCTACTGCGGATCCGCCCCCACCGCCACCGGCCGGGACGGGTCCGAGGACCACTCCGACCACGAGCCGACGTACAGGGCCGCCGGGATGCCGGCCACCGCGAGCGCCAGCACCTCGTGGGCGGCGGAGACGCCCGAACCGCAGTACACGCCCACCTCCGTGTCCGAGGAGACGCCCAGGGCCTTGAAGCGGTCCTGCAGCTCCGCGGCGGGCAGGAAGCGGCCGTCGGGGCCCACGTTCTCCGTCGTCGGCGCCGACACCGCGCCCGGGATGTGCCCGCCGACCCGGTCGATCGGCTCGACCTCACCTCGGTACCGCTCCCCCGCGCGGGCGTCCAGCAGCACACCCGTACGAGCCAGAGCCGCGGCGCCGTCCGCGTCCAGCAGGCCGCCCGCGGCCGGCGCTGGCTGGAAGTCGCCCTCGGCCGGTTCGGGAGCCCGCGTCGTCAACTCGCCCTGCCAGGACGGCAACCCGCCGTCGAGGACCCGCACGTCCGGGTGACCCGTCCAGCGCAGCAGCCACCAGGCGCGCGCGGCCGCCCAGCCCTGTCCTCCGTCGTAGACGACGACCGGGCGGCTCGCCGACACGCCCGCGCGGCGCATCGCGGCGCCGAATTCCGCGAGGTCGGGCAGCGGGTGCCGACCGTGCGCGCCCGGGGCCGCGGCGAGTTCCCGGTCCAGGTCGACGAAGACCGCGCCGGGGATGTGCCCGGCCGCGTACTCGGCCCGCCCGTCGAAGGCCGGGGCGCCCGCCGCCTTGGCCACGCTCAGCTGCCAGCGCACGTCCAGCAGGACGGGCGGGCTCTCGCCGGTCAGGGCCTGGGCGAGTTCGGATGCGGTGATGATGGCTCTCATGGCGTCATCCATACGCCAGGGGTGGCCGCGGCGTCCAGGTCCGGCTACTCTGCCCGCCGGACAGGCTCGATCACGACGCGTATGGGATCGAGCACGTGCTGTACAGCCGACGGACACCCCGTCGGCCATCGTCATCAGCGGCGAAGGACGGCAGCTCAGGCATTCTTCCGGCAGACCACCGGAAACGGCGGCGCGGCATGGCACACGAGGCCGTGGAGGATGCCGGCACCGGCACGGGCGTACGCGCGTACGGCGTGACACCCCACCGGGGGAGCGGAGACGACACGGCCACCACGAGGGGCCGGGGAGAGAGTGATCGATGACCGAGGCACGGGAGTCGGCCGGCCCGCACACGCGGCACGCGCCCGGCACGCCCTGCTGGGTGAGCCTGATGGCGCACGGCCTGACGGCGACCGAGGAGTTCTACGGGGAGCTGTTCGGCTGGGAGTTCCGGCCGGGCCCACAGCAGCCGGGCCCCTACGTGCGGGCACTGCTCGACGGCCACGAGGTGGCCGGGATGGGCCAGCTGCCGCCGGACCCGCGGCTGCCGATCGCCTGGACGCCCTACCTCGCCTCGGACGACGTGGACCAGACGGCCGACACCGTACGGGAGTGCGGCGGCACGGTGGCGGTCGGCCCGCTGGACGCGGCCGAGGCCGGACGGATGGCCATCGCCTCCGACCCGTCCGGCGCGGTGTTCGGCATCTGGCAGGGCCCGGCGCACCTGGGCACGGCGGTCACCGGGATGCCGGGCACGCCCGCGTGGAACGAGCTGCTCACCTTCGAGACCGAGAGCGTCGCCAAGTTCTACGCGACCGTGTTCGGGTACGAGGAGGAGCCGGTGGTGTCCGCCGACTTCGACTACGTGACGCTGCTCGTCGCGGGCCGGCCGGTCGCCGGCCTGCTCGGTGTGGGCCACGGTCTGCCGCGGGACCGGGGCCCGTACTGGCAGACCTACTTCGAGGTCGCCGACGTGGACGCGGCCCTGCGGGAGGTCGCCGGGCTGGGCGGCCGGGTCCTGCGGCCGGCCCACGACAGCGCGCACGGGCGGGTGGCGACGGTGGCGGACCCGGAGGGCGCGGTGTTCTCGGTGGTGCAGGACCCGCGGTGAGCGCTCAGGCGGGCGGCACCGGCAGCACGTCCGGGGACAGGGCCGCCGCGCGGGCCGCCGCCGCGGTCATGCGGCGCCGGTGGTGGCGGCGGCACAGCACCTCGTAGCCGACCTGCGCCGCCTGTCCGTTGACGTCCCCGACGACGACCTGCTCGCCCTCCATCACCATCCGGCCGTCCACCGTGCGGGCGTTGTGCGTGGCCCGCGCGCCGCACCAGCACATCGCCTCCACCTGGAGCGTCTCGATCCGGTCCGCCAGCTCGATCAGCCGCTGGGAGCCGGGGAAGAGCCTGGTACGGAAGTCGGTGGTGATGCCGAACGCGAAGACGTCCAGTTCCAGGTCGTCCACGACCCGCGCGAGCTGGTCTATCTGCTCCGCGGCGAGGAACTGCGCCTCGTCGACGATCACGTAGTCGACCTTCCCGCCCTGGGACAGCTCGTCAACGACGTAGGCGTACAGGTCCATCTCCCGCTCCGCCTCGATCGCCTCGGTCACCAGGCCGAGCCGGGAGGAGAGCTTGCCCTCCCCCGCGCGGTCGTCCCGCGTGAAGATCAGGCCCTGCAGGCCGCGTGCCGACCGGTTGTGCCCGATCTGCAGAGCCAGCGTCGACTTCCCGCAGTCCATCGTTCCGGAGAAGAACACCAGCTCGGGCATGAGGAGTTGAGCACCTTTCGGTGAGTCGTCGAGGTCGGGGGGCGGTTCAGGAGCGTACTTCGAGCAGCGGGACCAGCTGTTCGACGGGGGTCATCGAACCGTGGTTGCCCACCAGAGCGGACTCCTTCGGCTCCCGCTCGGAGGCGATGATCAGGACGTCGTCGTACGCGGCCGCGACCACGTCCCCGAGCCGCGCGTACACCCGCTCGTCGATGTGCGGCCCGAACCAGCCCGCCGCGATCGCCTCGTCGCGCGAGGCCACCCAGAACTGCTCGCCGAGCACCTCGCGCCAGACGGTCAGTACGTCGTTCTCGGCGCCCGGCACCGCGTACACGTGCCGCGCCCGGCCCTCGCCGCCCAGCAGGGCGACGCCGGCGCGCAGTTCCCAGTCCGTGTCGAAGTCGATGCGGTGCTCCTCGTCGAACGGCACGTCGACCATGCCGTGGTCGGCGGTGACGTAGAGCGCGCTGCGCGGCGGCAGTTGCTCGGCGAGGCGCTGGGCGAGCCGGTCGACGTACATGAGCTGGCCGCGCCAGGTGTCGGAGGCCACGCCGTAGCGGTGGCCCGCCCCGTCCAGCTCGGCGTAGTAGGTGTACACCAGCGAGCGGTCCCCGGCGGCCAGTTGGGCCGCGGCGAGGTCCATGCGCTCCTCGCCGCTCAGCCGGCCGTGGAAGCTGCCGCCGCTGAGGGCGACCTTGGTGAGCGGGGTGTGCTCGAAGGCGGGCGACGTCACCTGGGCCGCGTGCACCCCTGCCTGCTGGGCCAGCTGGAAGACGGTGGGGTACGGCTGCCAGGCGCGCGGGTCGGTGTACGGCTGCCAGCGCAGCTGGTTCATCAGCTCGCCGGTGGCCGGGTTGCGGACCGTGTAGCCGGGCAGGCCGTGGACGCCGGGCGGCAGGCCGGTGCCGACGGAGGCGAGGGAGGTCGCCGTGGTCGCGGGGTAGCCCGCGGTGAGGGGGCGGCCGGTGCCGCCGCGCGAGGTGCCGAGCAGCGAGGTCAGGACGGGGGCCTCGTCGGGGTGGGCGCGCAGTTGTTCCCAGCCGAGTCCGTCGACCAGGAAGACGCAGACCCGGTCGGCCGCGGTCAGCTCCGGAATCGTCGCCGTCACCCCCGGGACGCCCATGCCGGCGGCCAGCGTGGGCAGCAGGTCGGCGAGGGAGCCGGTGCCGTACTCGGGCAGCGGTGCGGTCTCCAGGGCGAGCGGTTCCGGGTGGTCCCAGGCGGAGAGCTGGGACATCAGTGCGCGAGGTCCGCGGTCGCCTCCGAGACGGCCTGCGCGAAGGCGAGCGCCTGGCGCACCGTCTCCGGGCCGTCCCCCGCCTCGCTGACGCGCAGGCTGAGGTCGTCCGCCGTGGAGTTGCCCGTGTAGCCGTGGTCGGCGTCGCAGTTGGGGTCGCCGCAGGCGGCGGGCTCCAGGTCGATGCGGTTGACCGCGCCCCAGCCAATGGTCAGCACGACCTCGCGGGGCAGCGTGCCCGGCGTGTACTGCTCGGGGTTGGCGACCACCCGGCTGACCACGACGGACGAGATCCGGCCGAGCTTCACCGACTCCGTGGACGTCGTGGCGTACGGCGTCGGGGAGGTGCTGTCGGCGGCCTGCTCGTCGGTGTGGCTGACGATGAAGCGGTTGCCGGTGAGGACCAGGACGGTCACGTGCCGGCGGACCTCGTTCTGGTCGAAGGTGGTCTCCTGGTGGACCAGGTACGACCGGATGGGCTCGCCGCCCACAGCGGCCTCCACCGCCTCGGCCACGAGGGCCGGGTAGTAGCCGCTGCGCTCGATCGCCGCGCGCAGCCCCTGGGTCGTCGTACTGGTCTTGGCCATGGCGTCCATCCTAATCCGTGGGCACGTGCGGTCCGGTCCAGTCACGGAGACCGCGGGCGGCACCTGCGCGCGGGGGC
>NZ_JBLEBI010000010.1:0-96875 GCF_047340315.1 Streptomyces sp. AF1A | reverse complement strand
CTCGGCGCGGGCGGCGTCCAGGTGGGCGGCGGACGCGGAGTGCGGCGGCAGCCGGATCGGCGGGATGTCGCCGAGGGCGGCGGCTCAGCGCTCGTACAGGGCCTCCACCTCGCCGGCGAAGTCCCGCATGATCTGCTCGCGCCGCAGCTTCATGGAGGGGGTGAGATGGCCGGCCTCCTCGGTGAAGCCCACGGGCAGCACGGCGAACCGCCGGATGGACTCCGGCCGCGACACCAGCTTGTTCGCCTCGTCCACAGCCCGCTGCAGCACGGCCGTCAGCTCCGGGTCGCCGGTGAGGAGTTCCGGCGGCACCGGGTGCTTGCCGATCATCTGGCGCCAGTGGGTGATGCCGTCGGCGTCCAAGGTGATCAGGGCCGCGATGTACGGGCGGTCGTCGCCGACCAGCATCACCTGGGAGATCAGCGGATGCTGGCGCAGCCAGTTCTCCAGCGGGGCCGGGGCCACGGACTTGCCGCCCGACGTGATCAGCAGCTCCTTCTTGCGGCCGGTGATGGTCAGATAGCCCTCGTCGTCCAGCTCCCCGATGTCACCGGTGGCCAGCCAGCCGTCCCGGGTCGCGGGCACGACGCCGCCGGCCCCCGGATCCCAGTAGCCGCGCAGCACGTGGTCGCCGCCGACGAGGATCTCCCCGTCCGCCGCGATCCGCACCCGCGTCCCGGGCAGCGGCCAGCCGACCGTGCCCAGCCGGGGCTTGAGCGGCGGGGTGACGGTCGAGGCGCCGGTGGTCTCCGTCAGGCCGTACCCCTCGAAGATGTCGATGCCGGCGCCGGCGTAGAACGCGGCGAGGCGCCTGCCGAGCGGGGAGCCGCCGCAGATGACGTACCGGACCCGGCCGCCCATCGCGGACCGGATACGGCGGTAGACGAGCGGGTCGTAGAAGCCGCGGGCGGTCCTCAGGGCGCGTCCCGGGCCGCTTCCGGTGCCGGTCTGCCGGGCCTCCAGCGCCTCGCCGTAGCGCCGGGCGACCTCCGCGGCCCGGTCGAAGACCGACGCCCGGCCGCCCGCCTCCGCGTTGGCCCGTGCGGAGTTGTAGATCTTCTCCAGCATGTACGGGATGGTCAGCAGGCAGGTCGGACGGAACGCGGCCAGGTCCGGCAGCAGATCCTCCGCCTTCAGGCTCGGCGCGTGCCCGAGCCGCACCCGGGCGCGCACGCACGCGATCGCCACCATCCGGCCGAAGACGTGCGACATGGGCAGGAACAGCAGCACCGACGGCACCTCGTGCCGGGCCTTGAAGACGGGGTGGAGCAGTTCGACGGCGTTGTCGACCTCGGCGAAGAAGTTGCCGTGCGACAGGGCGCAGCCCTTGGGGCGGCCGGTGGTGCCGGAGGTGTAGATGAGGGTGGCGAGGGTGTCCGGGCCGAGCATGCCCCGGCGCACGCCGACCTCGCCGTCCGGCACCGGCGCGCCCGTCTCGGCCAGACGGTCCACGTGCCCCCTGGCCATCACCCACAGGTGCCGCAGCCCGGGCAGGTGCTGCAGCTCGGGGCCGATGGCGGCGGCCTGCGCGGCGGTCTCGGTGACCAGGGCGACCGCGCCGGAGTCGTGCAGGATCCAGCGGGTCTGGAACACCGAGGACGTCGGGTAGACCGGCACCGTGACCAGGCCGGCCGCCCAGGCGGCGAAGTCGATCAGGGTCCACTCGTACGTCGTACGGGCCATGACGGCGATCCGGTCGCCCGGCACCAGGCCCTCGGCGATGAGCCCCTTGGCCACGGCCTGCACCTGCCCGGCGAACTCGGCGGCCGTCACGTCCGCCCACCCGCCGTCCGGCAGCCGACGGCTGAGCACGACGGCCCCAGGCTCCCGCTCGGCGTTCTCGAACGGCAGGTCGGCCAGCGACCCGTGGGTGACCGGCGGGGCGAACGGCGGGACGAACGCCTCGCGCACGGCTCCGTCCAGCCGCCGGACCTCGGGCTGGATCAGGACCGGGCGGCCGTCGTAGTCGGTGGCGGAGACATGGGTGCCGGAGGAGACGGGGGCGTTGGGGTGGGGGGTGGACACGGGCGGCTCCTCGCGCGTGCAGCGGTGCACTGCTTGCTGCATGACGTACGTGCCTCGAACGGCGAGGCGTTCACCGACGGCGGTCCGCAGACAGGGGTTACCGCGGGTCGGGCAGGTGATCGTACGTGTCTGCTGTGGGGGGATCGTGCGGGTTCGGGGATGGTCCGGGGCCGGGGATGTGCAGCCTCGGGGGGTACTCGGGGGGTATGTGACAGGGCCTCATGTCGTCTGGATCACGGCCGCTCCAGGACCGCCGTCACACCCTGACCGCCCGCCGCGCAGACGGAGATCAGGCCCTTGCCCGGCCCCTTGCGCTCGGACAGGAGCTTCGCCAGGGTCGCCACGATCCGGGCGCCGGTCGCGGCGAACGGATGCCCCGTGGCCAGGGAGGATCCGGCCACGTTCAGCCGGGAGCGGTCCACCGGCGGCAGCCCGCGCTTCTCCCAGGCGGCGAGGGTGGCCAGCACCTGGGAGGCGAAGGCCTCGTGGATCTCGACCAGGTCGAAGTCTCCGAGGCCCAGGCCGGTCCGCTCCAGCATGCGCGGGACCGCGTACGCCGGGGCCATCAGCAGGCCGTCCTCGCCGCCCGCGACGTCCCCGTGCACGAAGTCCACGGCGGCCGTCCCGTACGCCGTGAGATACGCCAGGGGTTCCAGCCCGCGGGCCTCGGCCCACTCCTCGCTCGCCAGCAGGACGAGGGCGGCTCCGTCGGTCAGCGGCGTCGAATTGCCCGCCGTCATGGTCGGGTCGGGTGCGTCGAGCCCGAACACCGGTTTCAGCGCGGCGAGTTTCTCCGCGGTGGAGTCCGGGCGCAGGTTCTGGTCCCGCTCCAGCCCTCGGAAGGGGACCACCAGGTCCTGGAAGAAGCCGCGTTCGTAGGCGGCCGCGAGCCGCTGGTGGCTGGTCGCCGCCAGTTCGTCCTGCGCCTGCCGGGTGATGCTCCAGGCGCGGGCGGTCACGGCCGCGTGCTCGCCCATGGACAGCCCGGTGCGCGGCTCGGCGTTGCGCGGGATGTCCGGGACCAGATGGCCGGGGCGGATCCGTGCGAGGGCCCTCAGCCGGGCGCCCGCCGACCGGGCCCGGCGGGCCTCCAGCAGGATGCGGCGCAACTGGTCGTTGACGCCGAGGGGTGCGTCGCTCGTGGTGTCGGCGCCGCCCGCGACCGCCGACTCGGTGTGGCCGAGGGCGATCTTGTTGGCGGCGGCGACGACGGCCTGCAGCCCGGTGCCGCAGGCCTGCTGGATGTCGTAGGCGGGGGTGCGCGGGTCCAGCTGTGAGCAGAGGACCGTCTCCCGGGCGAGGTTGAAGTCCCGGCTGTGCTTGAGGACGGCTCCGGCGACGAACTCCCCGACGGCACCGGGGCGGTGCAGGCCGTGACGCTCGGTCAGCGCGTTCAGGGCCGCCGTCAGCATCTCCTGGTTGGAGGCGGTGGCATAGGGGCCGTCGGAGCGGGCGAACGGGATGCGTGCGCCGCCGATCACCGCGACCCGGCGTGCGCGGGGTGGTTCAAGGGGACTCATCTCGACCTGCTCCTCACCCGCGACATAGGCTTACCTCCAGTAACCTTACTCCAGAGTAAGCTCCTTCGACCCAGCCCAGCGGGAGTTGCGCATGGCCGACCGCTACCTGAACTTCACCGCCACGGCACCCGGCCGTTTCCTCACCCGGCGGCTGGGCCTGCCCCAGCCGGCCGAGCTGCGCCGCTGGTCGCCCGAGCGGCCCGCGCTGGACGGCGCGCTGCTGCACCTGACCGCCGGGTCGTCCGCCCTCGACCTCGCCCCCGTCCTCACCCGCACGGGCCTGCGGCCGGGCGGCGCGGACCCCGCCGCCGTCGTCCTGGACGCCACCGGCGTGCGGGACCTCGACACGCTCGCCGAGGTGCACGCGGCCCTCCGCCCGGTCGTGCGGTCCGTCGCCACGAGCGGGCGGGTGCTGGTGCTGGGCGCCCCCCTCGACCCCGCCGACCACCACCAGTCGGCCGCCCAGCAGGCGCTGGACGGCTTCACGCGCTCCCTCGGCAAGGAGATCGGCCGGGGCCGGACCGTCAACCTGGTCCGGCTGACCGACGCGGCCGCCGCCGAGTCCACCCTGCGCTTCCTGCTCTCCCCCAAGTCCGCCTACGTCAGCGGCCAGGTCGTCGAGGTCGGCGCGGGCGAGGTCGCCGCGCCCGCCGACTGGGACCGGCCCCTGGCCGGGCGCACCGCGCTGGTCACCGGGGCCGCACGCGGGATCGGCGAGGCCGTCGCCGGGGTCCTCGCCCGGGACGGCGCCCATGTCGTGGTCCTCGACGTGCCCGCCGCCGAGGCGGACGCCCACCGGGTCGCCGAACGGCTCGGCGGCACCGCGCTCGCCCTCGACATCACCGCCGCAGACGCCGGTGAGCGCATCGCCGCCGCCCTTCCCGACGGCCTGGACGTGCTGATCCACAACGCGGGCGTCACCCGGGACCGGCGGCTGGCCAACATGCCCGCCGAGCGCTGGAGCCAGGTCCTGGAGGTCAACCTGGGCAGCGTGCTGCGCACCACCGACGCACTGCTCGCCAAGGGGGCCCTGCGCTCCGGCGGCCGGATCGTGGCCATCTCCTCCATCGCCGGGCTCGCGGGCAACGCGGGCCAGACCAACTACGGCGCGAGCAAGGCGGGGGTCGTGGGCCTCGTACGCTCCCTCGCGCCGCGCGCGCTCGCCGAGCACGGGGTGACGGTCAACGCGGTCGCGCCCGGCTTCGTCGAGACGAGGATGACGGCCGCGATCCCGCTGTTCATCCGGGAGGCCGGCCGCCGCATGAACTCCCTCGCGCAGGGCGGGCAGCCCGTCGACGTCGCCGAGACCACCGCCTGGCTCGCCCACCCGGCCTCCGGCACGGTGGGCGGCCAGGTCGTCCGCGTCTGCGGCCAGAGCCTGCTGGGGGCCTGATGGCCGACGTCACGCTGACCGCCGCCCCCGCGCTGTCCCCGCTGCTGGCCCGGGGCGCCCTGCGCTCCCTCTTCAAGCGCCCCGCCCCGGACGCGGACTTTCCGCGCACGCGCCTCGTGCTGCCGGGCGTGCGCGTCGACCTGGCGCGACTGGTCGCGTACGAGCGCGTGTGCGGGTTCCCCACCGGCGAGGACGCCCTCCCGGTGACCTACCCGCACGTCCTCGGCTTTCCGCTGGCGATGCGGCTGATGAGCGGCCGGGACTTCCCGCTCCCGCTGCTGGGCCTGGTCCACACCTCGGTCGGTATCGTGCGCCACACCGCGCTGCCCGCCACCGGTGCCTACGAACTCGCCGTGCACATCGCCGGGTTGGCGCCGCACCGGCGCGGAACGGAGGCGACCGTCGTCACCGAGGCCCGGCTCGACGGCGACCTGGTCTGGGAGTCGCGCAGCACCTACCTCGCCCGGCATCGCACCGGCGAGGCGGCCGAGCCCCGAAAGGAACCGCCTCCCGCGCTGCCCGTCGTCGCCGAGTGGCGGCCCGCCGCCGACGTGGGCCGCCGGTACGGCGCGGCCTCCGGCGACCGCAACCCCATCCACCTGCACCCGCTCACCGCCCGCCTCTTCGGTTTTCCGCGTGCCGTCGCGCACGGCATGTGGACCGTGGCCCGCTGCCTGGCAGCCCACGGCACGCCCGGCTCCGCCGTGGTACGGGCCGAGTTCCGGGCGCCCGTGCTCCTGCCGGGAACGGTGACCTACGGGGCGGACGGCACGGGCCGCTTCGAACTGCGGGGCGCGCAGGGCCGACGGCACCTGACCGGAGAGGTACGGCCGCTCACCGGGTGAGCGAGGCCCACGGCGAGACTCACCGTCGGCGTTAACCCTGCTCGGCCGGGGGAGTCCACACGCGGCCCTCCATCAGGTTGCCCAGGCCCGACCAGGCGAAGTTCATCAAGGTGGCCGCCGCCTGCCGGGCGGTGACCCCGGGCGTGGCGTTGGCCCAGGCGGCGAGCGACTCGGCGGCACCGACGAGGGCCTCGGCGAGCCCGGCGACCTCGCGCTCGGGCAGATCGGGGTCCCGGTGCGCCTCGCGCGCCGCGACCGCGACCAGGCGGGTCACGAAGGCGACGATGTCCGCGCGCATCGCGGCGACTTCGGCCGCGAACGGCTCACCGTGGGTGCGGGCCTGCAGATGCAGCACCGACCAGCCGTCGGGGTGCTCGGCGGTGTGCGCGAAGAACGCCTGGAGTCCGTCCCACAGTTGCCGGTCGGCGGGCAGCCCGGGACCCACCGCGCCGCGGACGGCCTCCGTCAGGGCGGCGGCCTCGCGGCGGATGCAGGCGGTGAAGAGGTCTTCCTTGGAGTTGAGGTACAGATAGACCAACGGCTTGGAGACGCCCGCGAGTTCGGCTATCTCGTCCATGGAGGCGGCCATGTAGCCGCGTCGGCCGAAGATCCGCACGGCGGCGTCGAGCATCTGCTGCTCCCGCACCGCCCTCGGCATCCGTTTGGTCTTCACGGCACCCATGAGGGCAAGACTAGTTGGGCCCTCGGTCAGGAAGGCTGGCCCTGCGCCCGCGCGGTGTCGTCGGCGATGTCCTCCTGGCTGCGGTTGGCGTCCAGGTTCGCCTTCATCCGGTCGACCCGGGTCACGATCTTCACCGAGGCACGGTCCCGCTCCTTGCGCAGCGCCACCCAGCTGATCGGCGCCGACAGGACCAGGGCGAGCAGCAGGATCCACAGGCCGTTGGAGTCGCCGAAGCCGCGCGGGAAGATGCCGGAGTAGACGGCTCCCCAGACGACCACGAGGCAGCCCGCGAAGATACCGAGGCGCATCAGCGTGTAGCGGAGCATCTCAATCCACTCGTCCGATTCCGAAAAGGGTCATCGCCCAGTGAAGCACGCCTGACAGGCGATCTTGCAGCGGGGTCAGCCGAGCGGCAGCAGCATGACCACGTCGTCGCGGTCGTCGCCGGGGGCGACCCGGATCGCGCCGGGCACCCGGCCGACCTCCTTGTAGCCGCAGGAGCCGTAGAACCGCTCCAGGCCGAGCCCGCCGCGGCAGGTCAGCCGTATCGCCTCTGTGCCGTCGATCCCGCGGGCCGCGTCGGCCGCGGCGGCCAGCAGGTCGCGGCCGTAGCCCCTGCCCTGGTGCTTCGGGTGGACCATCACCGTGTACAGCCACAGCCAGTGGGTCATCAGCCGGTGCGTGTTGCGGGTGAGGAAGGCGGTGGCGGCCACCTCGCCGTGCTCGTCGTGCCCGACGAGCAGCCGGGTGCGGCCCTCGGCCATCTGCACGAAGTGCCGCACCAGTTCCGGCCGGATCTCCTCGCGGGTCACCGGCGGGACGAAGCCCACGGCCCCGCCCGCCTCGCTGACGTCCGCCCACAGGCCGAGGATGCCGTCGCGCAGGGCCGGGGTGACGGCGGGATCCAGCGTGAACGTAAGAGGCATGCCCGGATGGTACCTATTACCCGAGGGGGCGTTGCGCGGCGACCCGGCGCAGGGCGGCGAGATGCGCGCCCTCGGGCACGAAGGGCTCCGCCGGGTACGGGTCCTCGGGGGCAGCCGTGCGGGGTGCCACGGGGGACGAGCACCCGGTGCCGTACCCGCGTCACCGACCGGGCCGGGCGACGGTCGGGCGAGGCGGGGGTGTGAGGGCCGCTGGGGCGGCGCCCCTCACACCCGCATAGGCTGGGGTGACTCGCGACGCGCCGGGTCCGGGCCGTCGTACTCGCGGATGATCTCGTAGCGCGTGTTGCGCTCCACCGGGCGGAAACCGGCGTCCCGGATCAGCTCCAGCAGATCCTCGCGGGTCAGCTTGTTCGGCGTGCCGAAGTTGTCCGCGTCGTGCGTGATCTTGTACTCGACGACCGAACCGTCCATGTCGTCGGCGCCGTGCTGGAGGGCGAGCTGGGCGGTCTGCACGCCGTGCATGACCCAGAACACCTTCACGTGCGGGACGTTGTCGAACAGCAGCCGGGAGACGGCGAAGGTCTTCAGCGCCTCCGCGCCGGTCGCCATCTGCGTCCGCGCCTGGAGCCGGTTGCGGATCTTGCCGTCCTTCATGTCGACGAAGTCGTGCTGGTAGCGCAGCGGGATGAAGACCTGGAAGCCGCCGGTCTCGTCCTGCAGTTCGCGCAGCCGCAGCACGTGGTCGACGCGGTGGCGGGGCTCCTCGATGTGGCCGTAGAGCATGGTGCACGGGGTCTTCAGACCCTTCTCGTGCGCCAGCCGGTGGATGCGGGACCAGTCCTCCCAGTGGGTGCGGTGGTCCACGATGTGCTGCCGGACCTCCCAGTCGAAGATCTCGGCGCCGCCGCCGGTGAGGGACTCCAGGCCGGCGTCGATCAGCTCGTCGAGGATCTCGCTCGCGCTCAGCCCCGAGATCGTCTCGAAGTGGTGGATCTCCGTCGCGGTGAACGCCTTCAGCGAGACGCCCGGCAGGGCGGCCTTCAGCTCCCGCAGCGAGCGCGGGTAGTAGCGCCACGGCAGGTTCGGGTGCAGCCCGTTGACGATGTGCAGCTCGGTGAGGTTGTCCGACTCCATCGCCTTGGCGAGCTTCACTGCCTCCTCGATGCGCATCGTGTAGGCGTCCTTCTCGCCGGGCTTGCGCTGGAAGGAGCAGTAGGCGCAGGAGGCCGTGCACACATTGGTCATGTTGAGGTGCCGGTTGACGTTGAAGTGCACCACGTCACCGTTCTTGCGGGTCCGCACTTCGTGCGCCAGGCCGCCGAGCCACGCCAGGTCGTCCGACTCGTACAGCGCGATGCCGTCCTCGCGGGTCAGCCGCTCACCGGAGCGGACCTTCTCCTCCAGCTCGCGCTTGAGCCCGACGTCCATGCCAACACCTTTCTACGACAGCTCGGCCAACCCTATGCCTAGACCTCTTCGGGGAGTTCCCCGACCCGGTTCTCCCACTTGGTGGAGAGCACGATGGTGGTACGCGTCCGGGAGACGCCCTTGGTCCCGCTGAGCCTGCGGATGATCTTCTCCAGGCCGTCCACGTCGGCCGCCCGCGCCTTGAGCATGAAGGAGTCGTCGCCGGCGATGAACCAGCAGTCCTCGATCTCCGGCAGGTCCCGCAGCCGCTGCGCCACGTCCTCGTGGTCGGCGGCGTCGGACAGCGAGATGCCGATCAGGGCGGTGACGCCGAGACCGAGGGAGGCCGCGTTGACCGTGGCGCGGTAGCCGGTGATGACACCGGCCGCCTCCAGCCGGTTGATGCGGTCGGTGACGCTGGGTCCCGACAGGCCGACGAGGCGTCCCAGCTCCGCATAGGAGGCCCGGCCGTTCTCCCTCAGGGCCTGGATGAGCTGCCTGTCCACCGCGTCCATGCGATCGAAGCCTTCCCCTGAAAAGTTCCGAAGATCCCGAAGTGATGAGAGGTACTGCGCTGCCTACCGGTCCGGCCTGCCGCCGCCCAGTTCGCCGTGCCAGCGCCGGTACAGGTCGTGCCCGACGCCCGCCGCGTCCAGCACCCGCCCGGCGACGAAGTCCACCAGGTCCTGGATGTGGGTGGCCCCCGCGTAGAAGGCGGGCGAGGCCGGCACCACCGAGGCGCCGGCGTCGTCCAGCGCGACGAGGTGCCGCAGCGTCTGACCGTTCAGGGGGGTCTCCCGTACGGCGACGACCAGCGTCCGGCGTTCCTTCAGTGTGACGCTCGCCGCGCGCTGGAGCAGATCCTTGGACAGGCCGAGGGCGACGCCGGACACGCACGCGGTGGAGGCCGGGACGATGAGCATCCCCTTCGCCGGGTACGACCCCGACGACGGCCCTGCGGCGAGGTCGCCCGCGTTCCAGTACCGCACCCCGCGGACGTCCACGTCGAAGGTCCCGGGCTTGCCGTCGGCGCCCCGGGCCAGCCATTCCCGCAGGTCGTCCTCCCAGTGGGCGTCGCGGAACGAGATCCCCGTCTCGTCCAGCAGCGTCAGCCGCGAGGCCCGGCTGACCACCAGGTCCACCGCCTCCCCCGCCGCCAGCAGCGCCCGCAGCACGGCGGCCGCATATGGCGTCCCGGACGCTCCGGAAACCCCCACGATCCAAGGCGCGCGCTGCGTTTCTCCTGCGTTCACACCATGAGCGTACCGGTGGGGCCGAGCCGGTTCAGGACGGGCTCGGGGCGGGCCCGCAGCGGGCGGGCCGGCCGCTGCCCGGGGCGCCCCGGCGAGCCCCGAAGCCGCCGCGCCGCGCGCCCCGCCATCACCCGAAAGGACTACAGCGAGAGACCCCTCAGCAGCAGGTCGACCAGGGCGCACACGAACAAGGAGATCCCGATGAAGCCGTTCGTGGAGAAGAACGCCCTGTTCAGGCGCGAGAGGTCGTGCGGGCGGACGATCGTGTGCTCGTAGACGAACGCGCCCGCGACGATCAGCAGGCCCAGCCAGAAGAACGCGCCGGCGCCCGTGGCCACCCCGTACCAGACGAACAGGGCCGTGGTGACCGTGTGGCAGGCCCGGGCGCCCCAGATCGCCGCCGGGATGCCGAACCGGGCCGGAACCGACATGACGCCGATCTCGCGGTCGGTCTCGACGTCCTGGCAGGCGTAGATCAGGTCGAAGCCGCCGATCCAGACGCCCACGGCGAGGCCGAGGATCACCGCGTCCCAGGACCAGGAGCCGGAGATGGCGAGCCAGCCGCCGATGGGGCCCATGGACTGGGCGAGGCCCAGGATGGCCTGCGGGAAGTTCGTGAAGCGCTTGCCGTAGGGGTAGACCACCATCGGGATCACCGCGATCGGCGCCAGCGCCAGGCACAGCGGGTTCAGCAGAGCCGCCGCTCCCAGGAAGATCACCAGGGCGATCAGCGCGCCCGTCCAGGCATGGCGGACGCTCATCGCGCCGGTCACCAGTTCACGGTGGGCCGTACGGGGGTTACGGGCGTCGATCTCGCGGTCGATGATCCGGTTGACCGCCATCGCGAAGGTGCGCAGGCCGACCATGCAGACGGTGACCAGCAGCAGCCGGCCCCAGTGGACGTTCCTGTCCCACTGGTGCATGGCCGTCAGGGAGGCGATGTAGGCGAAGGGGAGCGCGAAGACCGAGTGCTCGATCATCACCAGGCGCAGGAACGCCTTGGTGCGTCCCGGCTGCGGGATGGCGGCGGACGCTGAGCTCACAGGCCGTACTCCTTCCAGCGGCGGTCGACCAAAGCCGCCGTATCCGGGTCCGAAAGAACCATGTCCGGCCACCCGCCGTCACGGGTGTAGCCCTCCTCCGGCCACTTCCTGGTGGCGTCGATCCCCGCCTTGCCACCCCAGAACTGCTGGTAGGAGGCGTGGTCCAGGTGGTCGACAGGGCCTTCGACGACCGTGAGGTCACGGGCGTAGTCCGTGTTGCCGAGGGCGCGCCAGGCGACCTCGTGCAGGTCGTGGACGTCGCAGTCGGCGTCGACGACCACGATCAGCTTGGTCAGGGACATCATGTGCGCCCCCCAGACCGCGTGCATCACCTTCTGCGCGTGCTTGGGGTACTTCTTGTCGATCGAGACGATCGCGCAGTTGTGGAAGCCGCCGGCCTCGGGCAGGTGGTAGTCCACGATGTCCGGGACGATGATCTTCAGCAGGGGCAGGAAGAAGCGTTCCGTGGCGCGGCCGAGCGGGCCGTCCTCCGTGGGCGGGCGGCCGACGACGATCGACTGCAGCAGCGGGCGCCGGCGCATCGTCACGCAGTCGATCCGCAGTGCCGGGAAGGGCTCCTGCGGCGTGTAGAAGCCGGTGTGGTCGCCGAACGGGCCCTCGGGCAGCATCTCGCCGGGCTCCAGCCAGCCCTCCAGGACCACTTCGGCGTTGGCCGGCACCTGGAGCGGCACCGTCTTGCAGTCCACCATCTCGATCCGCTTGCCCGCGACGAACCCGGCGAAGAGGTACTCGTCGATGTCGCCGGGGAGCGGGGCGGTGGAGGCGTACGTCACGGCGGGCGGGCACCCGAAGGCGATGGCCACCGGAAGCCGTTCGCCCTTTTTCGCCGCCACCTGGTAGTGGTTGCGGCTGTCCTTGTGGATCTGCCAGTGCATGCCGATGGTGCGCTTGTCGTGGCGCTGGAGCCGGTAGAGCCCGAGGTTGCGGACGCCCGTCTCCGGGTCCTTCGTGTGGGTGAGCCCCAGGTTGAAGAAGGAGCCGCCGTCCTTGGGCCAGGTGAACAGGGCGGGCAGCCGCTCCAGGTCGACGTCCTCGCCGTGCAGGACGACCTCCTGCACCGGAGCCTCCTTGACCTTCTTCGGCGGCACGTGCGCCATGGCGCCGAGCTTGCCGAACGCCTCGCGCACGCCGACGAAGCCGTGCGGCAGTTCGGGGCGCAGCAGCCCGCCGATCTTCTCGGAGATCTCGCCGTACGACTTCAGGCCCAGCGCCTTCAGCAGCCGCCGGTCGGTGCCGAAGACGTTCATGGCGAGCGGCAGGTCCGAGCCGCGCACGTTCTCGAACAGCAGCGCCGGGCCGCCGGACTTCTGCACCCGGTCGACGATCTCCCCGACTTCCAGGTACGGGTCGACCTCGGCCTTGATGCGCTTGAGGTCTCCCTCGCGCTCCAGTGCCCGCAGCAGGGAGCGAAGATCGTCGTAAGCCATGCGTCCCAGTATCTGCCACCCGCTAACCTGGCCCGGTCACCGGCCCCGTCTCACCTCCCCGGGGGATCGACCGACCATGCTCAGGTATCTGCCGTTCCTGCTGGTCCTGGCGCTGTGGATCTACGCCTTCGTGGACTGCCTGAACACCCCGGAGGAAGAGGTGCGCCACCTGCCGAAGGTGGTGTGGGTGCTCGTCATCCTGCTCTTCGGCGAGGTGCTGGTCGGTCCGGTCGCCTGGCTGATCAGCGGCAGGGTGCGGCACGGGCCGGCCGGCGGTCCCGCTCCGTCGCCGTGGCACCGTGACGCGGGCGCGGGGTGGGTCGCCCCGGACGACAACCCCGAGTTCCTCAAGTCCCTGGAGAAGGACGACCCGAAGCAGGACTGAAAGGCAGGGCCGAAAAGCCGGACCGAACTGCGGCCCGCCCTCGGCCGGGTGCGTTGCCCCGGTCCGCCCGGCACCGCAGAGTGAAGGCATGGACGAACGACAGGCCCGCCCCTGGCTCGCCACCGCCGTCGAGGAGGCCCGGCGAGAAGAACCCCGCTCCGTGGAATGAGGACATCGGTGAGTGAGCCCCGCATCCCCACCATCGACCTGCGGCCCTGGACCGGCGGGGACGCCGCGACGCGCGCGGCTCTCGCCGCCACCGTCGACCGGGCCCTGCAGACCGCCGGCTTCCTGCTGGTCACCGGGCACGGCGTGGACCCAAAGCTGCCGGCCGGGATCCGGGCGGCCGCCCGGGAGTTCTTCCGGATGCCCGCCGAGATCAAGCGGCGGTACGAGGCGAAGGTCGGCGGGCGCGGCTGGCTGGGGCCCGGCGCGGAGGCCAACGGGTACGCGGAGGGCACCGCGACGCCGCCCGACCTGAAGGAGTCGCTGACCTTCGCGACGGCCGAGCCGTTCGACGACCCGGTCGTCGACGCGGAGTGGTACGCGCCCAACGTGTGGCCGGCCGAGCTGCCCGAGCTGCGCACGCTGTGCGAGCGGTACCTGGCGCAGATGGCCGCGCTGCAACGGGAGTTGCTGTCGCTGCTGGGGTGCGCCCTCGACCTCGGGGCCGACTTCTTCTGCCGGCACCTGGACCACCCGACGTACGGCTTCAACATCAACTGGTATCCGGGCACCGAGGTCGTCGGCGAGCCGCGGCCGGGTCAGTTCCGGATCGGGCCGCACACCGACTTCGGGACCGTCACCATCCTGGACCGGCAGGCCGGCCGGGGCGGGCTCCAGGTGTACACCGACGCGGGCGGCTGGGAGGACGCGCCGTACGACCCCGCGGCGTTCACCATCAACATCGGTGACCTGATGTCCCGCTGGACCGGCGACCGGTGGCGGTCGGGCCGGCACCGGGTGCTGCCGCCGCCGGCCGACGCGCCCGCGGAGGAGCTGATCTCGCTCGTGTACTTCGGCGAGTGCACCCCGGGGACGCTGGTGGAGTCCCTGCCGGCGCCGCTGGGGCGGGTGGCGTACCCGCCGGTCGACTCGCACGTGTACCTGCGCGAGAAGCTCGACGCGATCACCGTCCGGTGATCGGCCGGTGGCCCGCGGAGCCTTCCGGCGGTGCCGCCTAGGTGAGCTGGCCGGGAAGGGGCTCCTGGCCGGCGGGCTCCGGCGGGGACTGCGGGCGCGTCCTGGGCAGGGACTCCACCCTCGCGATCAGCCGTTCGAACCGGGCGCGCCAGCCGGTCTCGGACGCCTGCTCGCCCTGGAACTCGTGGGTGAAGCGCAGCGTGGTCCCCGCCTCCCCGTCCCGCTCCAGATGGAACCGGATCCGGCCGCCGCCCTCGACGGTGTACTCCGCGACCCGGTCCACGTCCCAGGCGGTGACCCGGCCGGAGCCCAGGTCACGCAGGGTGACCGCGCCGTCGAGGCGGGGCTCCAGCACGTCGACGGCGGTGCACCAGGCCCCGAGCCCTGCGGGGGTGGCCACCGCCGCCCAGACGTCCTCCATCGGCCTCGGGATCCGCACCATGAAGTGCAGTATGTGCGTGTTCCCGTGGGTCTGGCTGGTGCCCTGTGCGATGGAACCGCTCATGACACCAGTGTCACCGACGCGGCGCTCACACGCCCGCGTAGGAGTGCTTGCCGGTGACGAAGATGTTGACGCCGTAGTAGTTGAACAGCCAGCAACCGAAGGCGATCATCGCCAGGTAGGCGGCCTTGCGGCCCTTCCAGCCGGCCGTGGCACGGGCGTGCAGGTAGCAGGCGTAGCCGACCCAGGTGATGAAGGACCAGGTCTCCTTCGGGTCCCAGTTCCAGTAGCGGCCCCAGGCGTCGCCCGCCCAGATCGCGCCCGCGATGATCGTGAAGGTCCACAGCGGGAAGACGGCCGCGTTCACCCGGTAGGCGAACTTGTCCAGGGAGGCGGAGGCGGGCAGCCGCTCCAGCACCGAGGCCGCGAACGCGCCCGGCTTGCCGCCGGTCTGCAGCTTGTTCTCGTACGAGTCCTTGAACAGGTACAGGATCGTGGCGACCGCGCCGACGTAGAACACCGCGCCGCAGAAGATGGCGGTGGAGACGTGGATGTACAGCCAGTAGGAGTGCAGCGCGGGAACCAGCTGGTCGCTCGCGGTGTACAGGACGGTGACGGCGAGGCCGAGGTCGAGGAGGACCGAGGTGATCAGGAACAGCCCGAGCCAGCGCACGTTCTTCTTCAGCGCCAGCAGCCCGAGGTACACGGCGACGGCGACCGTCGAGAAGGTGATGTTGAACTCGTACATGTTGCCCCACGGCGCCCGCTGCACGGAGGCCGCGCGGGCGACGACGCCGCTCAGCTCCACGAGGAAGGCGAGCACGGTGAGCGAGACGGCGACGCGGCCGTAGAGGTCGCCCTGCACGTCTCCGCCGTGCGCCCCGGGCCCGTCCGGCACGTCCCGGGCGCCGGGCGCGGACCGCACCACCACCTTGGGCCGCTCCAGCACGGCGGTGCCCCCGGCCTGCTTCACGGTGACGGCGGGTGCACCCGCCTTCTGTCCGCCCTCGGCGGTGAGCGCGGCGGCGGTGCGGGCCACCCTGCTGCGACTGCCGAAGAGCCATTCGGCGATGTACGCGAAGAAGGCCAGGGTGTAGACGGCCATCGACGAGTAGATCAGCGTGTTGCTGATGCTCGCCAGGTGTTCGTTGGTTGCGGCGGCGAGAGTCACTTCTCAGCCCCTTCGGCAGGTACAGCGGGAGATTCTGTGGAGTCGTCGTCGGGTTCGCTTGCCCCCGGCGCCTGGTCGTAGAGGGTTCCTGCGAGGTCGCCCAGTTCCTCGGGCACCTTGGCGGACTCGCTGCGGCCGAGCCCGGCCATCTCGACGACGGTGACGCCGTCGGCGCCGCGCACCGCCCGCACCCACACGCGGCGGCGCTGGATGAACAGGGAGCCGGCCAGACCGAAGATCGCGGCGAGGGCGCCGCCCAGCGCCCAGCCGCTGCCGGGCTCCTGGACGATCTCGAAGCCGGCCCACTCCTTGATGTCCTTCTCGAAGGTGATGGAGCCGGCGCCGTTCGGCAGCGTCATGGTGTCACCCGGCTGGAGCAGCTTCTTCAGCAGCTGGCCCTTGGCGTCCTTGAACGCCTTCATGTGGGTCTTGTCGAGCTGGTAGACGCTCTGCGGGATGCCCGCGTTCACGCCGAGGTCGCCGTGGTAGGCGTTCACCGCGAGCAGCGGGTTCAGCAGCGCCGGGAACTGGGAGAGCATCGTGCCGCTCTTGGGGTCGAAGGTCGGCACGAAGAAGGCCTGGAAGCCCAGCTGTTCCTTCTGGCCCTGCGCGTTGCGGTAGCCGTCCATCACCTTCACCACGCCGTTGGAGCTGACGTTGCCGTCGATCGGCAGCAGCGGCACGGCGTCGTGGTAGACGACATGGCCCTTGCCGTCGCGGACGGTGATGACGGGGGCGTATCCGTGGCTGACGAGGTAGACCTTGGCGTCGCCGATGTGCAGCGGCTCGTTGACCTTGATGGTGGTCGACTTCCGCTTGCCGTACGCGCCCTGGCTGTAGTCGATCGTCGCCTGGTAGGTGCGGGGGGTGCCCTTGTTGGGGCCGGTGACCTCGTAAGTGCCCGTGAAGTTCTTCAGGTCGAAGCTGAACGGCACCAGGTCGTCGGGCTGGAACAGGCTGCCGGACTTGAAGTCGTCGTACATGGGCAGCGCGTTGGAGAAGCCGTCGCCCTCGACCATCAGCTTGGTTCCGTCGGACTTGTACATCTGGCCCCAGGCGAAGGCGACCAGCAGCACGATCAGGGCGATGTGGAAGACCAGGTTGCCGACCTCGCGCAGATAGCCCTTCTCGGCGGCGACGGCGTCGCCGGCGAGGTGGGCGCGGAAGCGGCGCCTCTTCAGCAGCGCGAGCGCGGCCTCGCGGACCTGCTCGGGGTCCGCGTCGGTGCGCCACGTCGTGTACGCGGGCAGCCGGGTCAGCCGCTTGGGCGCGCCCGGCGGGCGGCCGCGCAGCTGGCCGACGAACTGCCAGGTGCGCGGGACGATGCAGCCGATGAGGGAGACGAACAGCAGGATGTAGATCGCGGAGAACCACACCGAGCTGTAGACGTGGAACAGGCCGAGCTTGTCGTAGACGGGCGCGAGCGTCCTGTGCGCCTTGCGGAAGTCGTCGACCTTGTTCAGGTCGGCGCCGGTCTGCGGGATGAGCGAGCCGGGGATCGCGCCGAGCGAGAGGAGCAGGAGCAGCAGCAGCGCGACCCGCATGGAGGTCAGCTGCCGCCAGAACCAGCGGACCCAGCCGAGGACGCCGAAGGCGGGCATCCCGGAGGCTTCCTCGCGCGGGGCGGTGGACAGCTGGGAGCCGGCGGCCCCGAGGTCCTCCTGGTCCTGGCTCTTGTCGGTTTCGGTCTTGCTCATCGATCAGATCCCCACACTGAAGCCGTTGGACCAGGTCTGCATCTGCTGCACCAGACGGTCCCATGCGCCGGTCAGCAGCAGTACACCGGTCACGATCATCATCGTGCCGCCGATCCGCAGCACCCACACATAGTGGCGCTTGACCCAGCCGAAGGCGCCGAGCGCCTTGCGGAAGGCGATCGCGGTGAGGACGAAGGGGACGCCGAGGCCGACGCAGTAGGCGATCATCAGTACGACGCCGCGTCCGGCGCTCGACTCGCGCGCCGCGAGGAGGTTCACCGACGCCAGCGTCGGGCCGATGCACGGCGTCCAGCCGACGCCGAACAGGGCGCCGAGTATCGGCGCGCCCACCAGGCCGGTCGTCGGCCGCCGGTGGACGCGGAACTCGCGCTGGGTGAGCCAGGGCATCAGCCCCATGAAGAACACGCCCATGAGGATCATGAGCACGCCGAGCACCGTGGACAGGGTGTCCTTGTATCCCTGCAGGGTCGAGCCGAAGTAGCCGAAGAGCGCCCCGCCGGAGACGAACACGGCGCTGAAGCCGAGCACGAACAGGGAGGCACCGGCGACCATCCGCCCCCGCCTGGCCTCGGCCAGGTCGGTGCCGGCGACGCCGGTGACATAGGAGAGGTAGCCGGGCACGAGCGGCAGCACGCACGGCGAGAAGAAGGAGACCAGGCCGCCGAGCAGGGCCACCGGCAGGGCGACCAGCAGAGCGCCGTTGAGCACGGTCTGGTTCTGGCCCACCACGGCGAGCGTCACAGTCGCGCTCACGTCACTTCTCCGCGACGACCGGCTTGAGCATCTTCAGCAGGGTCGCGTCGTCGAGCGCCTCCAGGGCCCGCGCGGCGACCTTTCCGTGCCGGTCGATGACGAGCGTGGAGGGGATCAGCTGCGGGTTGAGGGTGCCCTTCTTGAAGCGGAGCATCAGCTTGCCCGTCGGGTCGTACAGGCTCGGGTAGGTGATCCCGTGCTCCTTCTCGAAGGCGACCGCGGGGGTGGTGCTGGTGTCCCGGGTGTTGATGCCGACGAACTGCACGCCCTTGCCGGCGTAGCTCTTGGACACCTTGGCGAAGTACTGCGCCTCCTCCCGGCACGGACTGCACCATGAGCCCCAGACGTTGAGGACGACGACCTGGCCCTTGTAGTCGGCGACGTTCAGGTGCTTGCCGTCGATGGTGGTGCCGGACAGGTCCGGGGCCGCGGTGCGCTTGCCCTCCGGGACGGTGTCGATGCCGTTGTTGCCGGTGACGAAGTTGGTGTTGCCACCCCCGCCGGAGGTGCCGCCCTTACCGCACGCGGACAGGGTCAGGGCCGCGACGGCGGCCACGGCGCTGAGCAGGACGGCGCGGCTTCGGGTACTCATGTGAAAAGTTTCGCATGTCCGTCCGGGCGATCTGTGGCACCCCCCTGCCGGGCGGAAAACCGCATTTCAGGGCGTATTTACACGGGACATTTCAGACAGGGGGTCAGCCGACCGCGCGGCTCAGGCGAGGAAGCTCTTCCAGCCGCCGGCCGGGGCCTGCCCGGGCGCCAGCGTGCGCAGCTTGGCGAGCACTTCGGGCTTCTGCGCGTCGACCCAGTCCACGAACTGCCGGAAGGAGACCAGTCGGACGTCGGCACCCTTCTCCTTCTCGCGGGCGATGTGCTTGAAGGCCTGCTCGACGGCGTCCATGTAGATGCCGCCGTTCCACTGCTCGAAGTGGTTGCCTATGAAGAACGGCGCCCGGTTTGTCTCGTATGCCCGCTTGAAGCCCGCTATGTAGGCACCCGCGGCCTGCTCGCGCCAGGCGGGGTAGTGGGAGGAGGGCGCCTTGGTGGAGTTCTGCGACTGGTTGTACATCATGTTGTAGTCCATCGAGAGGACCTGGAACGACCGCCCCGGGAAGGGCACTTCCTGCAGCGGCAGGTCCCACAGCCCCTGCTTCTTCCTCGGCCACACCTGCAGGCCGCCGGGCGAGGAGGCGTCGTAGCGCCAGCCCAGCTTCCGGGCGGTGGGCAGCAGGTTGTCCTGGCCGAGCAGGCAGGGCGTGCGGCCGCCGACCAGCTCCTTGTCGTAGTCGAAGGGCAGCGCGGGCAGGTCGTGCAGGCCGGTGTTGGTCTTCCAGTTCTTCACGAACGACTTGGCCTGGTCGATCTCGCTGCGCCACTGCTGTGGCGTCCACCACTTGACCGAGTTGTGGGTCTCGCCGCAGAAGTGCCCGTTGAAGTGGGTGCCTATCTCGTGGCCCTCCAGCCAGGCCCGGCGGACGTTCTGAAGCGTCGACTTGATGTGGTCGTCGGTGAGGTAGCCGATGGCGGAGGCGCCGCGCGGGTTGTTCGGGGGCTCGTACATCCGCTTCTTCGACTCGGGCAGCAGATACAGGCCCGAGAGGAAGAAGGTCATGCTCGCGCCGTGCTCCTTGGCGAGGTCCAGGAAGCGCGGGAAGAGGCCGTTGCCGACCTCGCCGGCGCCGTCCCAGGAGAAGACGACGAACTGCGGAGGGGTCTGCCCCGGCTCCAGCGGCTCGGGCGCCGGCGGCTGGTGCGGCTGCTTGCCGGTGAAGGACGTCGAGCCGTCGCCGATGAGCCGGGCCGGGTGCGCCCCGTCCCCGGCGCCCCGGCCGGACTTCCCCGTGCCGGAACCGTCCTGGTGCCCGCCGCCGTCCGACGACGTGAGGGTGCCGCAGCCGGCGAGCGAGGCGGCGGCCGCCGCACCCGCGCCGAGGCCGAGTATTCCCCTGCGGGAGAAGGTCCTGGAGACGGTGCGCATGAAGATCCCCGATTCGTCGCGCCTGCTGGTGGTCACCCAGTGAGAGGGCGCGACGGTCGGGGAGGTTCCGCTAATTCTTATGTTTTTCGCAATAATCCCGGCAAAAGTGCCCTAAGTTCGGCCTGACGCTACGTCAGACGACGGTCCCGCGGAGGGGGTTCAGGCCCCGAAGGCCTTCCCCTGGGCCGTGCCCTTGCCCTTCTGCGGCTTGGCTCCGGCCCGCAGATGGGCGGGGACGAGATCGATGGCGGGCTCGCTGTAGCCGACGGAGACGATCCTGTCGCCGAGATATGTGAAAGTCGTCAGGGACGCGAGGGTGCACTGCCGCTTGCGCGGGTCGTGCCACAGCCGCCGCCGCTCGACGTACGACCGCACGATCCAGATCGGCAGCTGATGGCTGACCAGCACCGCCTCGTGCCCGCGCGCCCGGTCCTTGGCCGCGTTCAGCGCGCCCATCATGCGCACGACCTGGTCGACGTAGGGCTCGCCCCAGGACGGCCGGAACGGGTTGACCAGGTACTTCCAGTTCTCCGGCCGCTGCAGCGCGCCGTCGCCCACGCCGAAGGTCTTGCCCTGGAAGACGTTCTCGGCCTCGATCAGCCGCTCGTCCGTGTCCAGGTCGAGACCGTGCGCCTTGGCGATCGGCGTGGCCGTCTCCTGCGCCCGCTCCAGCGGCGAGGCGCAGACGTAGGTGACGTCGCGTGGGGCGAGGTGCTCGGCGACCCGGTCGGCCATCCGCCGGCCCAGCTCCGACAGGTGGTAGCCGGGCAGCCGCCCGTAGAGGATCCCGTCCGGGTTGTCGACCTCCCCGTGCCGCATCAGATGGACGACGGTGACGTCTTTGCTGTTGTCGCTCACGCGGTGGCCTCCGCAGCCGCCCGGGCCGCCGCCGGAAGGGCGTCGGCGATCTTCTGGATGGCCCGCTCGTCGTGGGCCGTGGACACGAACCAGGACTCGAAGGACGACGGCGGCAGGTAGACGCCGTTCGACAGCAGCGAGTGGAAGAACGCGGTGAAGCGGTACGACTCCTGCCGCTTGGCGTCCTCGTAGGTGCGCACCTGCCGGTCGGTGAAGAACACCGAGAACATGTTGGACGCGGTCTGCACCCGGTGCGCGACGCCCTCCTTGCTCAGCGCCTCGGTGACAAGGGCCTGGATCTGCGCCGAGACGGCGTTCACCTTCTCGTAGGCCGCGTCGTCCAGGAGCCGCAGCTGGGCGAGTCCGGCCGCGGTGGCGACCGGGTTGCCGGAGAGCGTGCCCGCCTGGTAGACGGGGCCGGCCGGCGCGAGGTGCGCCATGACGTCGGCCCGCCCGCCGAACGCGGCGGCGGGGAAGCCGCCGCCCATCACCTTCCCGAACGTCATCAGGTCCGGCTCGACCCCGTCGACGCCGTACCAGCCGGCGCGGCTGGTGCGGAAACCGGTCATGACCTCGTCGGAGATGTAGAGCGCGCCGTTCTTGTGGCAGGCGTCGCGGAGCCCCTCGTTGAACCCGGGGTCCGGCGGCACGACGCCCATGTTGCCGGGCGAGGCCTCCGTGATCACACAGGCGATCTCGCCCGGGTGCCGGTGGAAGGCCTCCTGCACGGCCTCCAGGTCGTTGTACGGCAGCACGATCGTGTCCCCGGCCTGCGCACCGGTGACGCCGGGCGTGTCGGGCAGCGCGAAGGTGGCGACGCCGCTGCCGGCCGCGGCGAGCAGCGAGTCCACGTGGCCGTGGTAGCAGCCGGCGAACTTGATCACCTTGGACCGCTGGGTGAAGCCCCGCGCGAGCCGGATGGCGGACATGGTCGCCTCGGTCCCGCTGCTGACCAGCCGGACCTGCTCCACGGGGGCGACCCGGGCGACGATCTCCTCGGCGAGCGCGACCTCGCCCTCACCGGGCGTGCCGAAGGACGTACCGTGGGCGACCGCCTCCTGGACGGCGGCGAGAACCTCGGGGTGCGCGTGCCCGAGGATCATGGGCCCCCAGGAACACACCAGGTCGACGTACTCGCGCCCGTCGGCGTCGGTGAGGTAGGCCCCCTTCCCCGACACCATGAACCGGGGCGTGCCACCGACGGCACGGAAGGCGCGCACCGGGGAGTTCACACCACCGGGCGTGACGACGCCGGCGCGGTCGAAGAGCGCCTGCGAGGCGGGCGCTTCGTACGGATAGGGCGTTTCGCTCAGGGCGCTCATGACGTGCGGCTTCTCCGGCTTCTCGGGCTCCGGTTGCGGGGTGACCTCCTCAGGGTAGGCCGCCGCCGGGCCGCACAGCGGCTCGCCTCCGGTCCGCGCCACCGCCATCCGGCATCTGCGAGACTGACAACTGATACACACAGCTCGTACGCACGTAATGATCAGAGGTCGGGAAGAGATCCCCTGGACTGTTGTTCCGCCGCACGTTTCGGCGGGCGGGCGTGGGGGAGGTCACTGACACGATGATCGGGTTGCGTGGCGGGGGCCACGCGTCCTAGAAAAGCAGTCGGGTGGAGATATGCATCGCGGTGGCGGACTGGGCGAGGGGACCGATGACCTGGGTCCTCGGCGTGCCCGGCGGGGAAGGCACCGGCGCGAGGCGGAGGAAGCGACCGAAGCACGACAGACACAGGGTGTACCGAGTGAGCCCGAGCGGTACGACCGGCAGCTGGACCGCCGGTTCGACCACCGGGTGGACCGCCTGAGGGCGGGGAGCAGGAATGGTGGTCGAGTGGGGGTGACGTACAAGTACTTCGGCGCGCCGGACGGCGCGACCGCGGCCCGCGTCCCCATCTCGATGCGTCCCGAGGAACTCGGCGGCGACGAGCTGGGCATGAACGGGATGTTCACCAAGATCAAGCCGGAGACCATGGCCGCCATGGTGCTGACCGGCATCGAGGGCGTCCCCCTGCACAAGGTCCCGCCCCTGGAACTGGTCGTCCTGCACCCCGACTACGCGGTGGTCAAGCTCCCCATGACGGTCGTCGACCCCCTGCGCGGCATCGGCGAGGAAGCGGTCGGCGCGGCGGCCTTCATCTGGTCCACGGTCCCGGACCGGGGCGGCCCGCGCGACGCCTTCAACGTGTACCAGCTGCTCCACGAGTGGCAGGACTTCTCGAAGCGGCTGCATGACGCGGGGCATCAGCCGTACTGCCTCGTCTGGCCCTGAGCTGGGGTTTCTCGGGTAGCGGGCGGGGTTTTCGGACCCCGCCCTCGTCATGTGCCGGAAGGGGCCTTCAGGCGGCCAGGGCACATTGAGGGCACATTGGTTTCGCCGGGGGCACTGATGTGCCCTGGGCTTCTCGTGCCGGCTGCTCCGTGAAGGCGTCGTCGATGGCCTTGCGGGTCCGCGTCTCGCTGGACGGCAGCAGATGCGTGTACGTCCGCAGCGTGAAGCCCGGGTCCGAGTGGCCGAGGTACTCGGAGAGCGCCTTGATGCTCTCCCCCGCATCCAGGAGCACGGAGGCGTAGGCGTGCCGGAGGGCGTGCATCCCGTCCTCCCGGGCCGCCTGGAGGTACCTCGCACCGCGCTCGCGGGGAGGGATCACGCCGGCGGCGGCCAGGGCGCGCTTCCAGTCGCCCATGTTGAAGACGCTGCGGTTGTACGCCCGCCCCTTCTGGTCGACGAAGAGAAGGCGGAAGGTCTTCGGCTCGCCGTCCGGCTTGGCCCAGGGCAGGGTGACCTCGACCGGCGGGAACTCCTTCATGTGCGCCTTGAGGACAGCGGCAAGCTGGGCCGGTAGAGGCACGGACCGGATCTTGTTCCCCTTGGGCAGCGCGAAGACGGGCTTCGTGCCGACGAGCCGCACCTGGCGGTTGACGTGGATCCAACCGGTCTTGAAGTCGATGTCCTCGACGGCGAAGCCGAAGACCTCGCCTTGGCGCAGGCCGCAGCCGAAGGCGAGCTTGCCTCCGGCCTGGAACCGCTTGGGCAGGCCGGCGATGACTGCGCGGACGCGCTCCAGCGGCCAAGGGATGATCTTCTTCTTGGTCGCGGTCGGCAGCTTGACGGACTTCGCCTTGCAGGGGTTCTTCGGCAGCAGCCCGTCCTCCACGGCCGCGCCGAGGATGCTGGAGAGGATGTCGAAGATGCCCTCGATCGTCGACACCTCCAGGCCGGCGTCCTGAAGAGTGCGGATCCAGCCCTGGATGACCGAGGGCTGGTTGAGGGAACGCAGCTCGCGTCGCCCGAGGTGCTCGACGATGTGGTTGCGGACCGTCGCCTCATAGCGGAGGGCTGTCGTCGGACCGACGGAGTTCGCGTCCAGCCACTTCTGCGCGTAGACGCCGAGCGTCTGCTTCGTCTCGGCTGGTACGACGTAGGAGCCGCGCCTGATCTCGACGTCGACCTCAGCGGCCCGGTTGTCCGCCTCGGCCTTCGTGTCGAAGTTCTCCTTGCGCTGACGGCCGTCCAAATCGCGGTAGCGGACCTGCCAACGCTTGCCGACGCCGTGATCGACGGTGGGGACCATCTGCCGCGTACGGCTCTTGTGTTCACCACACTCGGCCTCGGTGGGCTTGGGGTGGGACTTGTGCCAGCGGTCGTACACGTCAGCCAAGAAGGACCCCCTCAATGCGCTCCCAGGTCTGGATCGGAGAGGTCTCCAGAGGCAGCAGGGCTGCAGGCGAAACGCCGAGGGCGGCAGCGATCGCGATGAGGTCGTCGACGTCGCAGCGGCGGTGGGCACGCTCGGTGCGGCTGAGGGCGGTGTTGGACATCGGGCGTCCCAGCGTGGTGCATCGAACAGCCAACTGGTGCTGCGTCAGGCCGCGCGCGATGCGTATTCGCTCTATGGCGCGGGCGACGTGGAGGCCGGCGGGGCCTATTTCGACGGGTCGAGTTGCCATGACAGGTAGCTGTAACTTGCAGCTGACCTTTATGGCAAGAGTTGGCTCTAAAACTCTACAGAACTCGCCGCCAGGTGACCGTGGGCGGCGTGGCGTTTATCTCTCCTATTCACGAGGCGCGGACGGGCAATTCCCGCAGGTCGCTGTGCTAACTTGCCGTCGCGCGGAAAGTTTGGGTGTTTTGAGCAGGTATCTACCGATGTGCTCACCGCCCGCTCCAGCTCATTTGCGCACCTACCTAGTCACCCTTTGGCCTGCGACAACGGCCGGCACCGACCCTGAGGGGGACCCCCCGTGGGCTCAAGGACGAGGACGTAGCCGCCGACTTTTTGGTCAACGGCCGATCCGCCTCTACGGTTATTCCCCCTCCCAGCCACGCCGAGGGAATTAGTGGAGAGTTTTAGAACCAACGCTGGACTTCTTCGCTCGCGGTGTGGCTGTGTTGTCCAGGCACGCTGTCCATGACCGAAAAGGAGCCGTATGCCGAATACCGCTGCCCGCAACGCCAACGCCTCTTCCACCGCCGACGCTGCCAGGCGTGGTCCGCTGGCCACCCCGGCGGAAGTCGCTGCCTACCTCGGCGTGCCGGTGAAGACCCTCTACCAGTGGAAGTACCGGGCCATCGGCCCCAACGTGCACAAGGTCGGCCGCCACCTGCGCTACCGCTGGCACGAGGTGGACGCCTGGGTGACCAGCCAGTCCGCGTACGACCTCGCGTCCTGAAGCCGCCGGTCCAAGCCCCTGCTCCGTCGCCCTTGAACGATCGAACCGGTGGGCCGGGCCTTGCCCGTCCGGCCCACCAGGGAGGAATGCCTGTGGACGAACCTACGTCTTCCGCCACCGCCCCCGCTCCCCCGACCTCAGCCACCGACGAGGAGCCGGCGCGACCCGATGAAGGGGCCCTGCTACTGGACGAGTTGCGGGCAGCCATCGCGCGGTACGTGATCCTGCCGAGCGGCGAGGCGCTGACCACTGTGACGCTGTGGGTGGCCGCCACCCACATCCAGCCCGCGCTCCAGCACGCGCCCCGTCTCGCGGTGGTCGGGCCGGCGAAGCGGTGCGGCAAGTCCCGCCTGCTGGACGTGATCACGGAGACCGTGCGCGAACCGCTGATCACGGTCAACACCAGTCCGGCGGTCGTCTTCCGCGCCATCGGCGACGACCCGCCCACCCTGTTGGTGGACGAGGCCGACACCATCTTCGGCAGCATCAAGGCCGCCGAGAAGAACGAGGAGCTGCGCGGCCTGCTCAACGCCGGCCACCAGCGCAACCGACCCGCCCTGCGCATCTCCGGCCCGGAGCACAAGCCGCAGGCGTTCCCCACCTTCGCGATGGCCGCACTCGCCGGCATTGGGGACCTGCCGGACACGGTCATGGACCGGGCAGTGGTGATCCGCATGCAGCGCCGCAAGGACGGTGAGCGGGTGGATCAGTTCCGCTCCCGCCGTGACATCCCTGCCCTCCACGGTCTGCGCGACCGGCTGACCGCCTGGCTCCGGCCCCTGATGGACACCGCAGCGGATCTGGTACCGCCGATGCCGGTGCAGGACCGTGCGGCGGACACCTGGGAGCCACTGGTGATCGTCGCCGAACTCGCCGGCGGCACCTGGCCCGAGCAGGCCCGTATCGCGTGTGCGGCCATGTGCGCGGCCGAGGCGGGCAAAGACGACGAGTCCAACCTGAAGACGCGCCTGCTGCAGGACATCCGCCGTGCCTTCGCACGCTGCGGAGATCCCGACATCATGCGCACCCGTGACCTCCTGGACGAACTCCTCAAGGATCAGGAGGCGCCTTGGGCTGAGTACGGCACCGCCGGCCTGAGCCCGCGCCACCTGGGGATCCTCCTGAAGGACTTCGACATCAAGGCCGCCACCCACCGCTTCGAAGGCGGACGGCAGGCCAAGGGCTTCGCCCGCCTCCGCTTCATCGACGCGTGGGCCCGCTACTGCCCCGAAGAGCCGACGGCCGACAGCGGCGACGAGAACGACGCCCACGTCCCGAGCCCGCACCCGTAAAGACTCGTCGCACTCGTCGCATCGCAGGTCAGCCCCGCGACGGGTGTCCTCGCTGTGACGAGTCCACCCGTACCACGGCGGCCATCCGTACCTGCCTGACCAGGCATGCGACGGGTGCGACGAGTCACTGCCCTTCCCGCCAGCCCCTTGTGCCCATGGCACCCGCCACCGCCTGGAGTACGCCGCTTGCCTTCACGCACCACCACGTCCCCCGTGCCGGTCTTGACCGCCGCGATCCGCCTCGGGGTCGCCCTGGTCGGCACGATCGGCTTCGCCCTCTCCTACGACGCCCTGCGGCAGATGGCCGTCGCCATCCACATCCGCGGAGTGCTGACCTACGCCTTCCCGCTCGTGATCGACGGGTTCATCGCCATCGGCGTCGCCGCCCTGCTCATCCTTCGTGCCGCACCATGGCGTTCTCGTCTGTACGTCTGGGCACTCGTCGGCCTCGCGACCGTCACCAGCATATGGGCGAACGCCCTCCACGCCGTCCGTCTCAACCAGCAGGCACACACCGCCGGACTCCACCTCGACAACGTCACCGTTGGCGCCCTGTCCGCCATCGCCCCACTCGCGCTCGCCGGCGCCGTCCACCTCGACCTTGTGATCCGCCGCCACCCCGCACCCCAGGCCGACGAAGCCGCCGCCACAAAGAGCCACAACGTCCCCGACCCCGGCCACAACACCATCGAACCGCCCGCCCCTGCGGAGGACGACGCCGGTCTGCCGGCGCAGGCCGAAAGGTTGCCCGATGTGGCCGAACCCCCGAACACGGCAGAGGAAGCGGTCGATGTGCCGCAGAAGGCACACGCCAACACGGATGCCCACGAGCACGACACAACCTTCGAAGAACTGCTCGTCGTCGCGCGCACCGCACCGTTGGGACGCGGAGGTCGCGCCTCACGCCGCAACATCGAGACGGCCATTCGAGCCGCCAGGCACCGCATCGGCAAGGACCGTCTGACGCAGATCAAGGACCGGGTGCAGGCCGAACTCGACGAGTCAGCCCGTCATGCCGAGCCCGGCAAGGAACCCGCCGGTGTCCTCTGACGGCCACGGACGCTTCCGTCCCCACAACACCCGCAACGGTGCTTGGAGAAACCGCCCGATGCATGACGACCATGAACTCCCGGCTCGGCAGCCCGAGATGACCACCAGCGCCAACCAGCCAGCAAGGTATGCCGTTGGACCGTCCAAGGGCCGTTCCAACAGGGATGCCTCCGCCCCAGGGGTGGCGAAGGCCATCGGGCACCAGGGGGCGCCCGAGGAGGAGGAACACGCCGACGCAGGGAACGGCGTGCTCCCGCGCGCCGCTGAAGCAGCCGCCCTGCACCGCATCGCCCGTCGCCGCAAGCGCAAGGACACCCAGCGCAAGGAACGCGTCGACGTGCGCTACAGCATCGAGGAGAAGGCCGCGATCCTCCGCAAAGCCCGGTCACTGAACATCGCCGGAGCCCACTACGTCGGCGCTGTCGTCATGGCGCACATCCATGGCGACCTCGCCCTGCCCGGCCAGCGCACCCCGCTCGACGACTACATCGACGAGCTGACCGCCCTGCGCGAGCAGGTCGCCAAGATCGGCAACAACGTCAACCAGATCGCCCGGAAGCTCAACGCGGGCGGCCATCCACACCCTGAGGACAACGCTGCTCTGACCCATGCCGAGCGCACCCTTACGGCGGTCCGTGCCGCCGTCGTTGAGATCGCTGCAGCCGCTAACCAGGCCGTCAGCAAGAAGGCGGCCTGATGATCGCCAAGATCAGCAGCGGCAAGGACACAGCCGGCCTGATCCGCTACCTCTTCGACACCAAGAGGGCCACGGACCACACCGACCCTCACCTCGTCGCCTCCTGGGACGGTTTTGCCCCCGACCCCGGCCGAAGCGACGACTTCGCCGCCACAAAGAAGCTCCTGGTGGCCGACCTCGACCTGCGCGTCAAGCAAGCCCGCCGACTGGGACGTGCTCCAGAACAGCATGTCTGGCACTGCTCCATCCGAGCCGCCACAACCGACCGCCACCTCAGCGACGAGGAGTGGGCCCACATCGCCCGCCGCGTTGTGGCGGCCACCGGCATCGCGCCACAAGACGACCCGGACGGCTGCCGCTGGGTCGCCGTCCGCCACGCGCACGACCACATCCACATCGCCGCCACCAAGGTCCGAGGCGACCTGAGTACCGCACGCCACTGGAACGACTACCTCACCGCCGACCGCGAACTCGCCAAGATCGAGAAGGAGTACGGCCTTCACCAGGTCGTGCGCGGAGACCGCACCGCCGCCAAGCGCCCCACCCGCGCCGAGCAGGAGAAGGCCCGCCGCGCCGGCAAGGCCAAGACCTCCCGCGAGCACCTGCGCACCACCATCCGGCAGCTGGTGTCCATCGCCACCAGCCCCGAGGACTTCCTTCATCTGCTCGACGGCGTTGAGGGCGTGCTCATCGACGTCCAGCACTTCCCCTCCGGCGACGTGCGCGGCTACAAGGTCGCCCTGGAAGGCGACACCAACGCCGCCGACGAGCCGATCTGGTTCTCCGGCGCCAAACTCGCCCCCGACCTGTCCTTTCCCAAGATCGCGGAGCGCCTCACCGCCATCGACACCGCGCCGGCCACCGAGCCGGGCAGTCGACGCAGACCCAACCCCTGGCACCAGGCCACCGCCGCGGCCGAGCGCATCCCCCACCACCTCGACCACGGCGACGACGAAGTCGCCCAGGCCCACATCGCGGCTCTCGGTGAGGCCATCGACGTCCTTCCGCTGCTCGTCCCCAGCCACCTGAGGCCACAGCTGCAGAAGGCCGCCACAGCGTTCGAACGTGCCACCCGCTCCCGCATCCGCGCCCAGCAGGACCACGCCCGCGCCCTCCGGGGCGCCATACGAGCCCTGCGCACCGCGCCGGTCACCGGTGACGGGTCCGGGCTGGCGATGTTCCTCGACATCGCCGTCCTCGTCGTCCTCGCCGCGGCCCGCTGGCACCAGGTCCACCGGCACGACCAGCAAGTCGCCGCAGCTCACCAAGCTCTGGTCCACCTGCAGGCCGCCTACCATCAAGCCGCCGCCGGACCGCTGACCGCCCTGGCCCAGCGTCAGCCACCGGGCCGCAGCATGGAACGGCACGCCCAGCGGATCCTCGTGATCCTGCCCGACCACGCCCAACAGGTCCTCGACGACCCCGCCTGGCCGGCACTGGCCGCCGCCCTGACCGAAGCGGAGAACGCGGGTCACGACCCCGAGCAGCTTCTCCAGCACGCCGCACGGCTGCGCACCCTGGACGACGCCCGCTCCACCGCCAGGACCCTCACCTGGCGAATCCAACGCCTCGCCGCCCGGCAGCTCCATAGCGACCAAGCACGAGCCGCCCAAACCAGCACGAGCGTTGCAGCCCGGCCTGGTCTGACGGCATCCGCTCGACACCGGTGATTCCGGCGCTGGCCCACGACACATCCCTCATGGCGATACCAGCAGGAAGCGTAGATCCGCTGCAGCGGCCTCTGCCTATGCAGCTTCAGCCTCACGCAGAGGCGAGGACTCGCTTCCCCGGAGCGTGGACACCCCCGTAGCCCATGCCGAGACCTCCGCAAAGTGCTCCGGTCGAACACCCTCTCGGGGATTGGGTTGGATCAGGAGAGTCGGCAACCCGCGGGCGACACGCTCCGCAGACCATTCGTGGTCGAGGCTGGTGAAGTCGTCGTCGATCCACACAGCGGGCGCGTCGCCCAGCCAGGCGTCGACGTGGTCGCGCTTCCACAGGTAGCCGTGGGGGTGGCTGGTGGTGATGTCGGGGCGTGGCAAGTCGACGTGCGGTAGTGGCGGGAGGCCGAGAAGGGGGCCGATCAGGGTCGTCGCGTCCTGGCGCCAACTGGTGCACCAGACGGGTGTGAGGAGGCCGGTACGGATCAGGTCCATGAGCGCGGGACCGTGTGCGGGGTTGAGCCAGATGGTGACCGGGTCGTCGGCACTGCGGCCTGTGGGTACGACCTCGTGGCGGGCATGGGTGACGGGGGTGGTGCCGTCCGCGTCGGGAAAGGGTATGAGGACGCCGTCGATGTCGATGAGCAGGTAGGGACGCATCGGTTCCTCCGCGGAAGCCGGGGCGGGTGTCAGAGCTTGCGTGCGGTGATCAGCAGGGTGGCGGGCCAGCGGCCCATTCGGGGGTCGTGGAAGTCCTGGGCGGAGGCGAGCCACAGGCCCGCGCGGTCGAGGTGTTTCTCCCAGCGGCAGGCATCGAAGTCCCAGCGAGCGACGGGCAGGCGGCTGCGGTCCGGCAGCGTGACGTAGTCGCGGCGGGGTCGGTCGTCGACAGCGGGGACCCGGCCGCCGCGCTGTGGGTGGGGGACGGAGAAGGCCAGGCTGCAGCCGGGCTTGAGGCGGTTGGCGATGGCGGGGAGCAGGAGTTCGGGGGCGACGAGGCCGATGGCGCCGAAGATGGAGTAGACCGCGTCGAACTGCTCGTCGGCGGCCTGCAGGTAGTGCAGGGCGTGTCCGGCGACGAAGGTGAGGTTGTTCAGCCGTCCGTAATGTGAGCGGGCCCTGCGGACTTGCAGGCCGACCAGGTCGACGCCGGTGACGTGGGCCGCGTGCCGGGTGGCGAGGCATGCTGCGTTGTGGCCGGGTCCGCAGCCAAGTTCGACCACACGCTTCCGGCGCAGGTCAGGGCCGAGGATCTCGGCGCCGGGTCCGATGCCTGGCCGTGTAGTCCACTCCATCCGGGCGGGTGGGGCGAGTGGTTCGGCCGGGCCGGCGGCCGTGCGCTGGAGGGCGTGGGCGTACCAGGGGGAGGCTTGCGCGAGCACCTACACCTCCAGGAGCTGGAGGACGTCGGAGAGGTGCCTGCGGACGACCTTGATGTAGGTGGGATCGGTGGCGGGGTCGTTGATCCAGCGGATGGACTGCTCCATGAACCACTCGACGGCCCACATGCGGTGCCAGCCCAGCGCCCACTTCTCCGCGGGCAGGCCGCCCCGCTCGGCGAGTACGTCCGGGGTGCCGCCTTCGGTGACGTAGGACTCCAGGAAGACGCGGAGGCGCACGGGGTCGGGGTCGTCGAGGGTGCCGTGCCAGCTGGCGAGGTCGAGCAGTCCGGGTCCGGTGAAGGCGCGAGCGAAGTCGAGCAGGCGCCAGCCGCGTCGGCCGATGTGGAGGCTGGTGGGGTGGAACTCGGAGTGCACCCAGCCGAAGGGAGCCAGGGTGGTTCCCTGCGCGCGGGCGTCGGCGGCCCGGGCGATCTGGTCGAGGGCCTCCTCGATGTCGCCGGTGTCCGGCCAGCGGTCGGCCTTGCGGAGCCGGTCGAGGTGGTCCAGGGCGCGGCTGGGCAGAGCCCGCAGCCTTTCCTCGTGCAGTACGGGCAGCGCGCCAGCGGTGCGCGTGCGGTGGAGGACCACGGCTGCTGCGGCACCGTCGAGGTCGTCCGCTTCCCGGACGGGGGTGCCGAGGTCCTCCAGGAGCATGCCGAGCCAGCCCTCGATCCGGACCGAGTGATAGACCTTCGGGGCCGGGATGCCGAGGGTTCCGGCCAGCCGTAGGGCCTGGTCCTCGCTGTCGAAGGGCCTCTTGGCGTACTTGAAGATCCGCGTGCAGCCGTCGGGGAAGGTCACGCGTTCGACGCCGGACATCGACCACACCCTCACCTCCTCGCGCTTGGCGGCGGTCTGGTTCGCGACGATGCACAGGTTGGCGAGGAGATCGGTGGTGAGGTTGTCGTTCACGGGGGCTCCATTACGGTCGTGGCGGCATCCGGGGCGGGCGAGCGGACCTGCCCGCCCCGGAGCCTTGCTGCTGGGTGTTACGCGGCGGGAGTCACGCGGTGGGCGTAGACCTGCTCGATCCAGCCGGTCTTGAAGGCGGCCAGGTCATCGCGGAAGTTGGCCATCGAGGCACCGTAGGGCGCGACGACGCCGCCGGACTGGTCCGGCACGGACTGGCAGCCGTGCACCAGACGTCCGCCGAGGGCGGCGTGGGCCTTGATGGACTCGATGCGGCGGTGCTCGTTGAACCAGCCGCCGTGGTAGACCTCGTCGAGCATCCCGCCCATCTCGTCGTCCAGGTCGAAGACGACCGAGGTGGCGGCGGGGAAGAACCAGCACGGGCCGACGTTGGAGATGTGCCCGTCGAGCTCGACCTTGTTGAGTGCCATGAGCGTGGCCGCCTCGCGCAGCATCCGCAGGTGGTCGGCGGTGATCTGCGGCAGTCCGAGCCCGTCGAGGTGTTCGTCGCGGAACAGGTAGGCGTACACCTCGTAGGCGGTGGACAGCACCCGGGCGGCGTCCGAGGTGGACTCGCCATGGGCCTTGATGAAGTCCAGCGCGAGCTGCTCCACCGCGCTCTCAGTGGTCTCCTGCACGTCCAGGAGCTGGGACTTGACCAGCTCCCAGTCGGCGACGAGCCAGGTGTTGGACTCGAAGCGGAAGAAGTACTCGGCCGGGTCGATCGTGATGCGCCGGCCGTCGACCTGGATGCCCGGCAGGCGGCTCCAGCGCTCGTCGAACGCCTGCGGCAGTTCGACCGTGATGGCCTTGGTGTCGATGGTGGTCACCGTGTCTCCGTCTCTGATCGGCGGGTTCGGGCACAGGAGTGCCCGAACCCGGAGAGGGTGTACGGAACTTCGAGGGCCGCCCGGCCGAAGGGGGGAGCCAGGACTGCGGTCGGGCAGTTCCGGGCGGCTGTGATTAAGTGAACAGTCCGTCACGCACAGTGGGTACGGAGTGGGCAAGGCCAAGCGGTATACGCGGTTTACAGCCCCAGGACGGAGGAGGTCATGGCGGCACCCAACAGGCCCAACATACGTTTACGCGAGGCCATCGACGCGATCGGCTGCACGTACGACGCGCTGGCCAGGGACGTGCGCCGGATCGCCGCGGAGAACGGCGAGATCATCAGCACCAACAAGTCGGCGATCTCCCACTGGGTCAACGGCACTCGGCAACCGACAGGGCAGACCGGCCACTACCTCGCGGAAGCTCTCTCCCGCAGGGCCGGTCGCACCGTCACCCTGACCGAGATTGGCCTGCGCGACCCCGAGGCGCCCCTTCCTGACGACCCCGATCCCGTCGTCACAGCCACCGACCTGGGCCGCGCCGACGTCGAACGACGCCGCTTCCTGGCTGTGGCCGCCTTCACCACCGCAGGCGTGGTCATGCCCCTGGCCTACGACCATGAGGCTGCGTCCCGCATGCTCCGCGCACGCACGGGCCGGACCCTGGTAGGAGCCGAGGACGTCGACGTGATCCGCCAGATCACTGCCGCGTTCAGCGCAGCTGACGAACGCCTGGGCGGCGGCCACGGGCTGACCACCGTCACCGCCTACCTTGCCGATACCGCCGCCCCGATGCTCCGCGCCCGCTTCGCCTCAGAAGCCTTGCGCCGGGCCGCCTTCGGCGCCGTCGCCGAGCTGGCCTACCTCGCGGGCTGGAAACACCACGACCTCGGTCAGGAGGGCGCCGCCCAGCGCTACTACCAAGTCGGCTACCAGCTCGCCTGCGAAGCCGACCCGCACGGTCACGCCGCATGGATGATGCGCGCCCTCGCCCACCAGGCCCTCAGCCTCAAAGAGCCCCACCATTGCGTCGACCTCGTCGAAGGCGCCCTCAGCCGTGGACTCGGCCACGTGGACGGCCAGACCGAGGCACTACTCCACATCACCCACGCCCGCGCCTTCGCCGCAGTCCACGAAAAACCCGCAGCGGCCCGCGCCCTGCTCGCCGCCGAAGACGCTCTGCTCCGCGACGACGGCCCCCAGGCCAGCTTCTCCCTCGTCAGCGGCCCCGCCGCCGGCACCGTCGCCAGCCACACGGCCCGCACCCTCACCGACCTCGCCGATCACGTCGGAACCGAGCAACAGCACCGCGACGCGCTCGTCCGCTGGGATCCTGAGAAGTACAAGCGCGTCCACGCCCTCACCTACGCGGACCTCGGCGACAGCCTCGCCGCCCAGGCCCGCGCCGATGAGGCGGTCGCCGCCTGGAACCAGGCCCTCACGCTGATGGACGGCATGACCTCCGACCGCACCCGCAAGGCGATCACCTCCATTCGCTCGACGCTGGCGGTCTACCAGCGGCGCAAAGTCCCCGGCGCCGCCGAACTCGCCCGTCGCGCCCGAGAGGCGCTCGCCTAACATGCTCACCAACCCGGCCGACGAAGGGACCCCCGTGGCTCAGCCGACAACCGATGACCAGCCCCAAGCGCTCAAGCCCGCCGTGGAATCCATGACCCTGCTGGTCGCCGCCGTCATCGTCCACGACAAGGCCACCAACCGCGTGGTCCTCCTCCAGCGCGGCGACCAGGCCAAATTCGCCAAGGGCATGTGGGACCTTCCGGTCGGCAAGAGCGAGCCCGGCGAGCCGATCACCGCGACGGCAGTCCGCGAGCTGCACGAGGAGACCGGTCTGACCGTCAGGCCAGAAGCGCTCAAGGTCGCCCACATCATCCACGGCGCGTGGGGCGTGGAAGCCCCCAACGGCTTCCTCACCGTCGTCTTCGTCGCCCACGAATGGTCCGGCGAGCCCGAAAACCGCGAACCTCGCAAGCACGCCCAAGTCCGCTGGGTCGACGCCAACGCCATCCCCGACGAATTCGTCGAGACCACCGCCAGTGCCCTCCACCGCTACCTCAGCGGCGGGCCCCAGGTGTCGCTGGACGGCTGGAAATAACTGAGCGCCTCTTCTGGGGATGAAGTCTCGCCCCACGGCGGGATGAGTGACCGCGTTCAGCGTTCCCAAGTTTCCTCGGTGAACGCCCGGCAGGACACGTCGGCGAAGAGGGAGACCATGACGTACGACCGCGAGCGCATCGAAGCCCTACTCGACGAGGGAGTCCGCGACAAGGTGTACCCGGGCGCCGTCTGGGCCGTCGGCGACGCCACCGGCGTCCTCGCCCAGGGCGCCACCGGCGTCCTCGACCCCGACGAGCCGGACGTGCCGATGCGCACCGACACCGTCTTCGACGCCGCGAGCCTCACAAAGATCCTCGCCGTCTGGTCCTCCATCGGCGCCCTGTGGGAAGACGGAACCCTCGACCTCGATCAGCCGCTTGGCGCGTTCTGGTCCGAGGTCGCCGGCCATCCACTCGCCGCCGTAACCGCCCAGCAGTTGCTGACGCACACCGCCGGCGTTCCCCTGCGGGCACAGCTGAAGAACCTCTATGGCACCAAGCCCGAGGATATCCGCCGAGGCGTCCTCCGAGAACAACTCCATCGGGCACCCGGAGAAGCTGTCGAGTACACCGACCGGGCCGCCCTCATCCTGGGCTACCTCGCCGAACACCTCTCCGGCCAGCCCCTGGACCAACTGGCCACCACCCGCGCCTGGCACCCACTGGGCATGGCCTCCACCCGCTTCGGCCCCCTGCCCGCCGACCTCGCCGCCCGCTGCGCACCGACCGAACTCGACCAGGACACCGACACCCACCTCAAGGGAGTCGCCCACGACTTCTCGGCCCGCCTCCTCGGCGGCGTGTGCGGCATCGCCGGGGTCTTCACCGTCGTCGATGACCTCGCCGCCTTCCTCCGCTACATGCTCGCCCCTGCCACGTCCTCTTGGCGGGCCGGTTTCGGTAGCAAGTGGGCCACCTGCTCCCTGACCAAGCAGACGGGTGATCTCCAGCCGGCTCGCGGCCTGTTCTGGCATCCGGCTCCCGGCACCACTGCCGAGGAGGAGGTCTGGGTCCACTACGGCTTCACCGGCACAGGCATGTGGATCTCCCCCATCGACGGCCGGTGGGCGGTGCTTTTGACCAACAAGCTGTACTACTCCCGCGACCGCGAACTGCTGAACGGTGTCCGCAACGCCTTCCGAAAGCTGGCTTTCACCTAGGAACCGGTCCCCCTGGCGTGGGACGTTTCGCTCGGATTGGTTCGGAGACCCGGTGGACGGAGGTCGCGTCGCGTGCGGGTTCGGAAGTGAGCTGGCATTCAATTCGTCCGCCCGCACTGCCGTCCGGTTTTGATCACGGGCGGCAGCGCTGTGCTGTGTTCAGGGGGCTGCGCGGCGCCCGGTTCTGGTCCAGAGCCGGGGCGCATCCTGCGCACCTGCCGCGACAGGGCAGGGGCGGGCTGGCGCCCCGCCCTTACCCCGCCGGCCCTCGGCTGTGAGGTGCGCGTCCTTCGACGCAGCCGCTTCCGGTTGCGGCCGACGTACGGTTGAAGTACCGAGGGCATCACGTACTCCGGCCCCACGCCGGGTCGTCCTCGGCGAGAGACGAGTGAATCCGGGCCGCCCCCGTGGTCGGCGCGGAGACGGGTCGGCACCATGTCCGCCGCGGTCGAAGCAACTCAGCGCAAGCTCGTCACGGCAGGAACCGCGCCGAGCGCCCGCGCAGGTCCGCAATCCCGCCGAGGAGAGACGTGATGGCCCTTTCCCGGCTGGACATCCATCGGCGGAACCGAGGAGAGCGAACGCTCGTCACGCTGGCCGGCGACATCGGGCCGGCCACGACGCCGCTGCTGCGGGCCGCGGTGGAGCAGTGTCTGCTGGACGGCGTCACCGAGATCGACATCGACCTGACCACGGTCGGCTCCTGCGACGCCCGGGGCTTGGACGTCCTCCTGTCGGCAGCATGGCGCGCCGGCCGGGTCCACGCCCGCCTGCGGCTGCACCATCCGTGCGCTCAGATCGCCCGGCTCCTCGACGCCACCGGATCGACTTCGCTGCTCCTTACGGCCCCCGTGAGTCCCGTGCCGCCCACCGCATCCAGCGACCACATGAGTACCGCGACGCGGGGGCCCGAGGACCGCGCTCGTCGGCCGGACCAGCCGGTCCTCAGGGACGGTATCCGCCTTCGCCGGCTGACCCGCCGGCAGGCAGAAGACATGCGCGAGGACATCGCCGACCTGGCTGCGGAGTCCGTCGCGGGCACCGTCGGAGAGGCGTACCACGACCGCGGAGACTTCCTGCACCGCTTGGCGGTCACCGCCCACCGCCGCGGCTTCGCCCTGCTGGTCGCCGAGACGACGGTGCTGGTCGGTTGCGCCTTCGGTTTTCCGGTGGGCTCCGACGGCTCCGACGGCCGGCAGGGCGGCGGAACGCTCCAGGAGATCATCCAGCGGCTCACCTCCTGCGCGCGGTTCGTCGTCCTGACCCAGGTCGTGGCCCATCCGCACGCACAGCACCGTGACATCGCCCACCGCCTGCAACAGCGTCTCCTCACAGACCTGCACTCCTCCCTCGGGGTCACCCTGCTTCATCCTGCCGACCGGGGAGCACGAGCCGCCTTCTCGTCCTGGGGCTGGCAGATCATGGGTGAGGTCGTCGGCCTGCCCGGGCCCGTCGCCCCCTGCGTGCTGACCTTGTACGCCGAAGGACAGCCCTGGGCACGCCGATGATGTGGCAGTGCGATGGCCGCCCGCCACGCCGCCTGCCAGAGCCGGGAGTAATCTGAGACATACCGAGAACTTCCGGGCGCACGATGACGGCGGCGCCGTTCCCGGCGAGCGACAGACACGGGCAGCCGGAAACCGCACGGCCCGGAACGGAATCGCACGATGAACATCACCACAGAGCCCGCCGAAGGTGCGGTGCCAGGTGACGGACACTCCTACCGGATGCCCATGCCCCGGCTGCGCCTCATGCCAGATGTCAGCCATGGCCCGCTGGACGGCGCATGGTGGCCGCGCTGCGACGCACTGGAACTGGAGCTGCCCGCGCTGGTCGGCTCCTTGGATCCGGGCATCGGCACCGTCACCCGCGTGACCGTGGAAACGGCCGCCTGGCCCGATGCCCCGCAGGAGGTGATGGCGCCCGGCCACGTGATCGAGGTGGTGCTGACCGATTCCGCCGCCGAGGCGCATGCCATCACCGTGGACTGCGGCACCGTAGGGAGCTGGGAACTGCTGGTGATCCCCCCGGACGAGCCGGCCCGAGTGGCCGCCCGGCTGCTGACCGCTGCTGCCGACCCCGCGAACCCACTGTCGGCTCCGCGCCTGCTGGCACTCGCCGAGAGCGGCCTCGACGGACAGGACACTTGGGAGTCGGAAGGCGGAGCCGGACCGAGATGAGCAGCACGACCCGACCGACTCCCCGTGACCGGCGGGCCGGGCGTCCACGACCGCATGATGGAGCCATGGCACCGACACATCCTTTGTCATCCGGGCCCGCCCCCGCCCGAAGCGTGACCGCGAAAGGTGAGGGGATGACAGCAGGACGGCGCCCGGACCGGTCCGAGAGCTTCGGGGAAGCGCTCCTCGGGAAGATCCTGGACAGCGCGCACGAACTCCCACCCCATCTCATCGGGCCCCTGGTCGCCGACGTGATGGAGCGGCTCGGTGGCCGCCGTCCGCAGGTGCTGTTGCAGGACTACGGCCAGTTGGTGCTCGTACCGCTGCCCGGGGAGGGCCTCACCGGCGGGGAACCGCAGGTGATCGACGGCTCCGAGGCGGGCCGCTGCTTTCTCGACGCCGTTCCCGTGGAGGTGCCTCAGGAAGACGGCGTCCGGGTCCATCTACCCCTGCTGGACGGCGGTGACCAGGTGGGAGTCATGGCGGTGACGCTGGACAGTGTCGACGATGACGACCGCCGCCTGCTGCTCAGAATCTCCGGCCTGGTGGCCGACCTTCTGGTGACCAAGCACGGCTACTCCGACCTGTTCTTCGGCGTCCGACGCGATGAGGGGATGAGCGTTGCCGCGGAGATCCAGTGGTCGCTGCTGCCACCGCTGGCCATGATCATGCCCCGGGTCGCCGTGGCCGGGATCCTGGAACCCGCCTACCACGTGGCCGGCGACAGCTTCGACTACGCGCTGAACGGTGATGTCCTCCACGTGGTCATGATCGACGCGATGGGCCACGGACTGGACGCGGCCACGATGGCCACCGTGGCCATCGGCGCCTACCGCCACGCCCGCCGCTCCGGCATCGGACTGTCGGAGATCTACGAGTTCATGGACCGCGCCGTGGCCGAGCAGTTCGGTCCCGAGCACTTCGTCACCGCGCAGATGCTGCAGCTGGACACCACCACGGGGCGGGTGCAGTGGGTCAACGCCGGGCACCCGCCGCCGATCCTCGTCCGCGACCACCGCGTCGCGCAGCGTCTGGTCGCCCCGACGACCCTTCCCGTCGGCCTGGGCGGTTCGGAGCCTCGGGTGAGCGAACTGGGGCTGGTGCCCGGGGACCGAGTCCTCTGCTTCACCGACGGAGTGGTCGAGGAACACAAGAGCGGCGGGGAGGAGTTCGGCGAGGACCAGCTGATCGACTGTGTGAACCAGCTGGAGAGGACCGGCCGCGGCATCAGGGCGGTGACGCGCTCCCTGTCCCACACGCTCAAGCAGGCGCGCGGCGGACAGACCAGCGACGACGCGACGCTGCTCATGGTGGAGTGGCGCGGCTGACCTCCTGTCCCCGCCGTCCGTCACCGTTGCACGGCGGCAGGTACCGCACATCCGTACGCCCACCGCTCCTCGCCGCCGGTGAACGCGGAGTAGTGTGGGCAGTACCGAGGGCATCTCGCACACCGGCTTCCACGCCGGGTCGTCCCCGGCGAAGGATGACACCCGGGCCGCGGCGCAGGTGGCCCGGAGACAGGTCCGCACCATGTCGGCGACCTTGTACCCCACCCTGCCGCACCGCGAGCCCGTCGCAGCCCCGGCCGCGCGTCTCGCGCTGAAGACCGACGGCGCATCCCGCGGGCTGCTGGACGGAGCCTGGTGGCCGCGGTCCCGGGACCTGCTGAGTGAACTGCCGGCGCTCACCGACCTGTTGGACCCACTGTGGGACCGCATCACCCGTATCGCCGTCAACCCGGAACACTGGCCGGTCATCCCCCGCAAGATCCCCGTGAGCGGGCACATCGTCAAGGTCGGCTGGTTCACGTCGGAGATCGACCCGCACAAGCTGCTGCTGCTCTCATACGGCACCAGCCGCTGGGATCTCCTTGTCGTTCCGCCCGAGACCGGGGCGCAGTCGGCGGCCCGTCTGATGGCAGCCGTATCCGACCACGACGGCCCGCTCCTGACCGCGAGCGCGCTCATCGCCGCGGAAGCGGCCCGGCACGCTGTCTCCCCCACCGACCAGACCCTGGGCCAGGACAAGGCATGGGAGTACGAGGGCGGTGCCTCGGCGGTGTCCGCGGCCATCACCGGACAGACCGGTCCGCCAGGGCCGGCCAGCCGGCTGATCATCGGTATGTGAGGCGGCCGCCATGAACGCCTTCCTGACGGCCATCGCTTTCCTGGTCCTCGTCGCAGTGGCGGCGTACGTGATCCACCGGCCCGGGCTCCAGCACGCCGACAGGATCGCGGCGTACCGGTACAGCACTCCCCGGCCCGGTCGCCGTGGCCGTGGCGCGCCCCAGCCGCACCCCGCACCATGGGTCGGCATCCGGGAGTCCGACCGGCCGCCCGGCCCCACCGCCCACCCGGCCCGTGGCGACGCGAGCCCGGGGCGTGGACGCAGGCTCTGGAGCACCCGAGGTTCCGAGCATCCGAACCGAGGCGTCATGACTCTTCCACGGCTGAACATCTACCGGCACGACCGGGGCGCGCGGGCCCTGGTCACTCTGGCCGGTGTGATCGACCCCGTCACCGCGCCCCGGGTGCGCGCCGCTCTGGAGCAGTGTCTGCGGGACGGGATCACCCTCATCGACGTCGATCTGACCACCGTCGACCGCTGTGACGACAGCGGCCTGCGCGTCTTCCTCGACGTGTCGGAGCATGCCGCCGAGGCCCAGGCGTTCCTGCTGCTGCACCACCCCTCCCCGCAGACCGAACGACTGCTCCTGGACACGGGCTCCGACGGTCTGCTCTACCCGATGAGGCCGGGAGGGGCGCGCCCTCAGCGGACCTGACGTCGGCAGAAGCGCCCCAGGGAACGGGCCGCCTGACGGAGAGCGCCGGTGCGCCGGTCAAGTCGTGCCGGTCGCGCCACGCGCCGCCCCGTCAGCCCACAGGACCACGCCCGCTCCCGGTGTCGATGAGGATCTGTTCCGCGTCGCTGACGTTGTCCACCCGGACCGCCTGGGCCATCGCGGCACGGGCGGCATCCGGTGCCGCGTCGGGCGGGACGACCAGCAGCGAGAAGATGTCCCGGTCGCCCCGGGTGATCAGGACCGTGTTGTCACCGACCGGGAAGGAGTCGATGTGCACCACGTGGTCGTCCACGACGATACGCGTCGGGAGACCCGCCCAGGCGGTGGCATCCAGCCCCACACGGGACACGGGGCCGAGGTGGGCGACGAGGGCACTCAACAGGGCGGGCAGCTCGGCGCCGATGTCGCGCGAGCGCGGCCACCACGCGCCGTCGAGGACGCCCTTGCGTGATTCGGTCGTCTCCAGCCGGAGAAGCGCAGATCCCGGTCGCACGGCCTCGTGGACGCCACTGGGCAGACGCCGGGGAACAGGTGGTGTGTCCGAGCTGGTCATGATGACCACCCGTCTGTAGGGCCGGTGCGACGACGGGACTCCGTTCCGCAGGTCCCACGCTACTCCTGGTGTCACGCGCGACGGCATCTCCCAAGCCCCCCGTCCGGCCCTGGAGGGAACGGATGCAGCACACAGAAGGTCCGCCGCACGTCGAGATTTACGGAGGGGGCTCAGGGCCTCGAATCAGTTGTGGAATATTTCGTGCTACTGTTTCGAGGTCTGATACGAGGTGGTGTCGTGTATGGCGATCGCTGAGCTGCGGGCGCACCCCGGGATGCTCGTGCTGGCGCGCGAGTCCCGCGGGCTGACGCAGGCTGAGGTCGCCACGGCTATGACCAAGGCGTCGCTGAGTGGCACTACGGTTTCTCAGGGCTACGTAAGCCGAGCCGAGGCTGGTCGTCTCGTCGTCACTGGCGAGCGTCTTGAGCTATACGCAGCCGCGCTCGGCTACCCTCCTGAGCTGCTGTGCCTGGATCCGCAGGTCAGCGGCATCGGAGTGGGTCTGGTCCACCACCGCAAGAAAGCATCTCTGTCTGCTTCCGCTCTGCGGCGCGTGCACGCCCATTTGGCGCTCTCACGGATTCAGTTGAACGGCCTGGCGTCCGCAGCGGCATTGCCACCAGTCCCGCAACACTTCTTCAGGGTCTCGCTGGATGACCTCACCACCCCGAAGGACGCTGCCCGGCGAGTCCGCAGGGAGTGGTGCATGGCCCCCGGTCCGGTGCCCGACATAGTCGCGGTGCTGGAGCATGCCGGCGCACTGGTAATCACCCGCGACCTGGACAGCGACCTGTTGGACGCCGTAAGCCAGTGGGCAGAAGGCGGGCAACCTCTGCTCCTGGTCAACACCCGGGCACCGGGCGACCGACGTCGCTTCAGCCTCGCGCACGAGCTGGGTCACCTTGTGATGCATGACGAGCCGGGCACAGGGTCAACACAGGAGAAGCAGGCCGACGCCTTCGCTGCCGAGTTCTTGATGCCTGCCTCCGATATCCGGCAGGCGTTCTCCGATGGCGTCGATCTGGCCAGGCTGACGGAGCTGAAGCGGCTTTGGGGTGTTTCCATGAGCGCGCTGCTGCGCCGTGCCCAAACGCTCAACGCCGTCAGCGAGTGGCAGTACCGCACCCTGATGATCGAGATGTCAGCGCTCGGCTACCGGACCGCAGAGCCTGTTGATGTCCCCCCAGAGCAGCCGCGGCGCCTCGCCGCCCTTGTCCACACCTTGCTGACCGACCGCCAGATGACTCTGGAGGATGCGGCTGCCTGCGCGCACCTGCTTCCTGAAGACTTCCAGCGCCTGTACGTCGAGGGCGCCGGTTCATCATCATTCCCGGCCTTCCGAAGGTGACCATGACCGACCGTTCCGCCCCGCTGCCTCGTCCACGCTCCGGTCTGACCGAGCCTCCCGACGCTGTGGGTGCGCGAGACCGGCCGGACAGCCTGAACAGTCTGAAGGGCCGCATGCTGATCCAGGTCAGCACCGCCCGGCTCGGCTACGTCCAGGGGCAGGTCGACCTGGCACGCAGTGGGCTCATCCTGTGTGGCACCGACGCCGTGAAGAAGGCCGGCACCCTGCGATACCGGGACGGCTACGCCGCTCCGCTCCTGATCGACCCGGCGGTGTACGAGGTCAGCGCCGCGACCGAGGAGAACCCCTTCCCCTACGACGCCGAGCCCACGCTCTTCCTCGACGATCCCCTGGAACTGTCTCTGGCCGAGCAGCGGGACGCCGGAGCAACGCTCCCCATGACCCCCACCGGCTACATCAGGGGCGAGGACTCCGATGCCCTCCGGGCCGCCGTGACACGAGTCCTGGAACTCGACGATCCAGAGGTGATCTTCGCCGCTCCGGTTGATGTCTCCTGGCTACGCGACGAGGAATCGACCCGCCAGCTCATCGCCTACCTGCGGATGATCAAGGGGCCGAAGGCCATCATGCTGGGCGGGCAGATGGACCCCCTGGCCCGTTATGCCAAGGCCGTAAGTCATCTCAAGCAGGTCATCGAGGAAGTCCCCAGAGCTGCCCTGCTACGCACAGATCTCGCGGCATTCGGCGCCCTGGCCTTCGGTGCCGCCTTCACAGCCTTCGGCGCCAGCAGCCGCTACCGGCACATCATCGCCCCCGGCGAAAAAGCGCAGACCAACAAGAGCATCCCCGTGCAGTCACCGCACCTTCTCTTCCCCGACCTGATGGCCTTCTTCCTGGGCGAGACGATCGCCAAGCGTTACGGTGGCGCCCACGCTCCGGTCTGCTTCTGCTCGGCCTGCGCCGGCAAGCTCGCGCTGGACGCCTTCACAAGCAACCGCGGCGAGCTTCCTGCCGCAGCGGCGGCCCACAACGTCGCTGTCCTCATGGAGTGGCTGCGCGCCCTTACTTCCGTCAAGCCCGGCACAGCACGCCAGCAGTGGTGGTTCGACCGCTGCCAGAAAGCTCTCGATCAGTACGAACTGATCAACACGTCCATCAGGCAGCCGAAGGCGTTCAAGTCTCCGGCGCAGCTCGATCGATGGGCGTCGACCGCTCCCGAAGCCGCCAAGACATCGGCTCAGACAGCCGCCGCCGAGCGTAGGCGCTGATATACATCCTCGACGAACCACCAGGCCGCAGCGGTGTGCCGGGGCGGCCTGTAGTCCTCCGGCTCCAGTACCAGCTCGACCTCGTCTCCGGAGGCGACGAACACGCCGATGCCGTAGAAGTCGGCCTCGACGAGGACCTCATCCAGTCGGGCTGGAAGACGGTCCAACAGCATGGCCCGGCGGCAGAAGGGAGCAAATTGGCCCGCTCGCTCAAGGCCCAGGCGCCACCCGGAAGCGCGAACCACAGCAAGATCCACCTGCAGGGGCCGCACGGCACGTCGGGTGACCGTCTTCCGGTCTCGCTCCACCGCTCCCGACGGCAGCCCTCGCACCGCCCGCCGCGCCGGCGAGTCCAGCGATTGCAGCGGAACAGGAACGTCCACCGGGAGTGTCAGCAGGCACTCAAGGTCGGGCAGCTTATCCACCCTGGCGGCGGAGACTTCCTCGCGCCGCGCATGCTCATCCTCGTTCAGACGGTAGAAGCACAGCGCCTCGGTCCCGAAGACAGAGACAGTTCGGGCCTGCCCGCCCGGCTCCAGCAAGGCGCGAGAAGCCTCCCGCACAGAACCGCCCGTCAGGGAACTCGCCAAGGTCACCATGGCCCCCACCCTGCCTCACTGGGATTCGACCGCATGCAGCGGCCCCGCGTTCATCCAACCCGTATGCGTACGGGTACACCTGCCAAACAGCTCAAGACGCCTCGCGGACACTGCCCGACTGGGATCCTTCTCCGCATCACTGCCCTCATTACGGCGCCCTAGGCGCGAAAGCTGGGCCTGAACGCGCCTCCCCAGCCACGTCCCCGGAGGGCACATCCAGGGCACATGGGCCCGGGAAACGGCGTTAACCCGTGAGAACTACCAAGAAGGGTTTCCGCAGGTCAACGCACGTCTAACCGAGAAGCCCCAGGTCAGCGCGCAGCCTCTTCCAATCGCTGCACGAGTGGCAGGACTTCTCGAAACGGCTGCATGAGGCGGGGCATCAGCCGTATTGCCTGGTGTGGCCGTGAGCTGGTTTTCGTGAGGTTTGGGCGGGGTACCAACGCTGTCCGCGTCATTCGGCGGCTTCCCGACCGGGCATGAAGACGAGCGCCACCAGCGCGAGTCCGACCACGACTCCAACGAACTGCATGCCGATGAACCCCGCGACCGACGCGGGGGCGATGCCGGCGAAGGTGTCGGTGAAGGCGCGGCCGATGGTCACCGCCGGGTTCGCGAAGGACGTGGACGAGGTGAACCAGTACGCAGCACCGATGTACGAAGCCACGGCCACGGGCGCGAAGCGGAGGCGGTCGGTGCGGGCCAGGCCGAAGATCAGCAGGATCAGGCCGGCGGTCGCGACGACCTCGCCCAGCAGCAGGTGGCCGGCCGAACGGTCGTGGGTGGACCACTTCACCAGCGGTTCGCCGAACATCGCGTCGGCCAGGACCGAGCCCGTGATCGCACCGGCGATCTGAGCGGGGACATATGCCGCCGCCTCGCGCAACGTGACGCCGGGGCCGCCGCGCCGGGTCGTCCACCACTCGGCCAGGGTGACGGCCGGGTTGAAGTGCGCACCGGAGACCGGGCCGAACAGGGTGATCAGGACGCCGAGCCCGAAGACGGTGGCCGTGGAGTTGGCGAGCAGTTGCAGCCCCACGTCCTCGGTCAGTTCCGTGGCCTGGATGCCGGAGCCGACCACGATCGCGACGAGCGCAGCCGTGCCGACGAGTTCGGCGGCGGCCTTGGCGAGCAGCGGAGGACGCCGGGACGGGGTCGCACCCGGAGCGGGCTGCGGCTCGGCGGCGGAGGCTATGGGGGATTGCCCTGTTCTGCCGTGCTGGGTGGCCTCGGTGGCGGTCAACAGGAACTCCTCGGTACAGGTCGCCGTCACGGCGGGGGAATCAGGGGCAGGACCGCTTCACGTTGTTCTCGGCGGTGGCACGCGCGGTCTCCGCGAGGTCGGCGAACTGACCTGCAAGCGAGGCGATGACGTCGGGCTTGAGCCGGTAGTAGGTGAACCGGCCGCACGGCTCCGTCTCCACGACCCCCGCCTCGCGCAGCACCTTCAGATGGTTGGAGAGGTTGGTCTGCTTGGCCCCCGTCTCCTCGATCAGGTGCGTCGTGCAGAGCGTCTCCTGGGCGAGCAGGGTGACGATCTGGAAGCGGAGCGGGTCCGCGAGAACCCGCAACAGATCAGTGTCGACTGACGTCAGCATGGACTGATACTTTCACATCACTCCTGGCTGATACCGGCCTGGGCTGATCCGCTGACGAAGGAAAAACCGATGCCCTCCAGCCCGCTCGCCTCCGTGCTGTTCGTCTGCATGCACAACGCCGGGCGTTCGCAGATGGCCGCCGGCTTCCTCTCCCACCTCGCGGGCGAAGGGATCGAGGTCCGCTCCGCCGGCTCCGTGCCCGCGGACCAGGTCAACCCGGCCGCGGTCGAGGCAATGAGGGAGGTCGGCATCGACATCGCCGAGCAGCAGCCCAAGGTCCTCACGGCCGAGGCCGTCCAGGCGTCCGACTACGTCATCACCATGGGCTGCGGCGACGCCTGCCCGGTCTTCCCCGGCAAGAAGTACCTCGACTGGGCCCTGGAGGACCCCGCAGGCAAGGGCGTCGAGGCCGTCCGCCCGATCCGCGACCAGATCAGGAAGCGGATCGAGGCGCTGATCGCGGAGATCGACGCCCAGCAGGAGGCGTGATATCCGCGACGGGCAACGGCGCCGCCGATGTGATCGGCTCCGGATTGACCACCGCCGTGGAGCCAGCGAGATCGGCCACATCACCTCGGCACCCGCCTCCTGCATCCCCTTCACAGAACAGGCGTTCGACGTGAAGGATGGGTGTGATCGCGTGCCAGTTCGGTACGTCGCTCGTTAGGCAGCGCAGTCGGAACGCAGAGTGGGCAAGCGCTGATGGCCCCTGCCCTACTGCTACGGGAGGGGGCCGTGAGCTGGTTTTCGTGAGGTTTGGGCGGGGTCTTCGGGCCTCGCCCTTTTCAGTGAGCAGCGCCGTCCGCGCACTGCGCACCACGCCGGTCAGGGGACGGCTCGTGGGAGGGGACGGCCGGCAGCGGTGCCGCGCGCACTGGGCCCGCGCAGGAGGCTCAGCCCGGAGAAACCGTTACTCGGTCTCGAAGACCTCGTCGGCGGTTGCCGCGGTCACGGCTCGCAGCAACCAGGTCCGCAGGACTTCGGGGTCACTGCAGTCGGTCACGCGGCTGCAGGCCTCCTCGGAGACGGGGATGCCGCGCCGCTCAAGGACGAGCAGATCGTCCTCGGCGCGGCCCTGGGCGCGGCTTTCGTCGCGGATTTCCCTGTGACTGTCGGCCGGCTGTCCGGTGCTGTCCGGGCTGTCGGCACCGTTGCTCCGGGCAGGGCGTCGCGGTACGACGCGGGACTACGGGGGGGCGCGGTATGTCGGTGGACGGCGAGGTGGCACGGCCGGGGATCGAGTCGGGCGAGGCGGACGAGCCGGGGTGGGAGGTGGATCCCGACGACGAGTGGGGCGTCGCCGTCATCACCACCGTCGGGCGGCAGTTGAAGCTGCGCAGGGAGGCAGTGGGGCTGCGGGCCGCCGAGTTCGGCAGGGCGGTGGGGTACGGGGAGGACCTGGTCTACAAGGTCGAGGGCGGCAAGCGGATCCCCCGCCAGGACTACCTGGTCCGGGCGGATGAGGTGCTGGGCGCGGGCGGGCTGATCGCGGCGACGTGGGAGGACGTGAAGAAGGTCCGGTATCCGAAGAAGGTTCGGGAGCTGGCCAAGTTGGAGGCACAAGCGGTGGAGATCGGCATCTACGAAAGCAACGGCATTAACGGTCTGTTGCAGGTCGCTGATCACGCGCGGGCCTTGTTCGAGGCCATGCAACCCCCGTACGCCCCTGACGAGGTGGAGCGCATGGTGGCGGCTCGCGTTGCCCGAGCTTCGGTCTTCGAGCGTTCTCCCGCACCCGCACTCAGCTTCGTCCTGGAAGAGGCGGCTCTACGGCGTCCCATCGGGGGCACGATGGTGCAACGTCAGCAGCTTGAACGCCTGTTGGAGGTGGGGCGACTGCACAACGTCGTTCTTCAAGTGATGCCGTTGAACTGTGAGACGCACTCCGGCATGGACGGCAAGATCGAGCTGCTGAAGTTCGCGGACGGTTCGGCAGTGGGCCGCTCCGACGGAGCGTTCAACGGCCGGCCGACCTCCGAACCCAAACTTCTGCGCATCCTTGAACTGCGGTATGGCACCATCCGGACTCAGGCTCTCTCACCACGGGAGACATTGGCCTTCATCGACCAACTGCTGGGAGAAACATGATCCGCAAGCCCACTGCTGGGTACGCCTCCGAGCTGGCATGGTTCAAGAGCAGCTACAGCAGCGGCAACGACGGCAACTCCTGCGTCGAGATCGCTCTCACCCCTGACACCGTCCACGTCCGCGACTCGAAGAACGCGGACGGTCCCCGGCTGGCGCTCGGGCCGGGCGCGTGGGCGGACTTCGTGACGTACGCCTTGAACAGTCGACGCTGAGTCAGTCGAACGAGAGAAACGTCCTCCAGTCCGTTCGCGATGACTGGTGTCGCCGCCCGCGCCGGTGTCCGTCGCTGCGCGTTGCTCGCGTACTGCCCCCCTGCGAGCGGCTTTCGCCGCGTCACCCCGGCCCGGAGAGAATTCGCGCGACAGGGCGCGGCGGCTCTGCGACGCTGCCGCTGCGGGCCGGGCGGCCCGGTGGCGAGTGCGTGCCGACGCGGGGGTGGCGAGCAGTGGGTTTCACGTTGGGAAGGCCGGTTCTGGAAGGCGCGCTCGTGCGGCTGGAGCCTCTGGAGCACCGTCACGCGGCGGACCTGGCGGTGGCGGCGGAGGAGGACCGCGGCGCGTACCGGTTCACCTGGGTGCCGACCGCGGCCGAGGTCGGCGGGTACATCGACGCCCAGCTCGCACGTGCCGCGGCCGGGAGACTCGCCCCGTACGCGCAGGTGGACCTGGCGTCGGGGCGGGCGGTCGGGGCCACGGCCTCCTGGGATCCGCGGCTGTGGCCGGACGGGGACCGCCTGTGTGCGATCGAGGTCGGGTTCACCTGGCTGGCGGCGTCGGCCCAGGGGGCGGGCGTGAACACCGAGGCCAAGTACCTGCTGTTCCGGCACGCCTTCGAGCGCTGGGGCGTGGCACGGCTGGACCTGCAGACCGATGCGCGCAACGGCCGTTCGCGGGCCGCGATCGAGCGAGTGGGCGCCCGGTGCGAGGGGGTGCTGCGGAACTGGTCCCCGTCACGGGCGCCCGGCGAGGAGGGCCGGCTGCGTGACTCCGCGCTCTATTCGATCACCGCGGAGGAGTGGCCGGGCTGCCGGGCGGGGCTGGAGCGCCGGATCGCCCGAAGCCTGGAGCGCCGCCGGGCGGCAGCCGGTGCACCCGCCCCGCACTGAGCGCCGGGCCGCGTCCCGGCCCGTCCGCGTCAGTCGCCGCCGCGTGGGTGCACCCGCCCCGCACCGAGCGTCGTACCGCTCCCCCCGTCCGCGTCAGCTGCCGCCGAGTCCGCGCACCCGCCCCGCACCGAGCGCCGTACCGCTCCCCGGCCCGTCCGCGTCAGCTGCCGCCGAGTCCGAGTGCCGCCAGTAGCACCAGGACCAGCGTGGCGGCGCCGAGCACGCCGTGGGCGGCGACCACCGGCACGGGCAGGTGCCGTTCCGCGGGCGTCGTCTCCTCGCCGGCCGGAGCCGCCCGGTACACCGGGACCCAGCGGGCGAACATCGCGAAGCCGAGCAGCGCCACGGCGACGAGGATGCCGAAGGACGTCCAGGCCAGGGCGCCTCGGTCGGTGGCGAGGTAGACGATCCATACGACGAGCCCGGCCGCGGCGAGCAGGAAGTGGCCGAAGACCAGCGGCGCCGGGAAGCGGGTGCCCCCGGTCTGCTGCTGGCGCAGGCCGCCGCGGGAGATCCAGCGGGCGAGGAGCACGAAACCGCCGAGGGCGGTGACCACCCAGGCGACGAGAGCGCCGATGTCCATGTCGTTTCTCCGGTGAGGAAGGTGGATGAGGGGTGCGGATGTGAGGACGAGGCGGTCGGGCCGCCGTCAGGTGCGGTAGCCCTCCGCCTGCACCGACTCCTCCGCGACGCGCACGCCGTAGCGGTAGGCGAGCTTGCCGCCGAGATAGCCGGACAGGCCGAGGACGGCGAGGGCGACGGCGGAGAGCGCCAGCTGCCCGTACCCGACGCCCTGCCCCCGCGGAGGTCCGCCGCCCTGCCGCCATGCGAAGCCCGCCGCGTAGGCCGCGGTGACGGCCAGGTTCAGCGCCATGTGCACCAGGCCCGTACGGAAGGCGGGTGTGCCGGTGGGGATGGCGAACAGGTCGAGGAAGCCGACGCAGGCCGCGGCCAGCGCGCCCAGGACGCCGATGGCGATCAGCCAGACCGAGCCGTGGGTGAGGAAGGCGGGCCGGTCGACGATCCGGGAGGCGATGTCGAAGACCAGGCTGGACACCCACGCCCCGATCGGCACGGTCACCAGGATGGGATGGAAGGGATGCCCGTACGGCCCCGCCAGCGCGCCGCTGACCGGCTGCTTCGCCTGGCGAAGGTCCGTCGTGGCACCGGATTCGCTGTTCACCGTCATGCGGGACCTCGCTCCGAGCCGCCCGTGAGCTATTTCACCAATGATTGTTGGTCTTTTTTGGGGCGGGGGTCAAGAGGCGCGTCACCCCGACGAGCGAGGGTGCGCGGGAAATGGCACTGACCTGCGGACGCAGAGATCGCGGCGCCGGGGTCACCGGCTCGGGATCACAGCCGGCGCAGCACCACGAGGAGGACCAGCAGCACGGTCGCGCCGGCGCACATGCCGTGGGCGACGACGGCGGTGAGCGGGAAGTGGCGCTCGGCGAAGGCGCCGCCGTGCGAGTGGCGCCCGGAGCTGGGCATCCAGCGCAGCAGCATCATGAACCCGAAGGCGGCCACGACCAGGACGACCGCGCACGCCGCCCAGGCCGAGCCCCGGACGCCGCCCACCAGGTACGCCGTCCAGGCGGCGAGCCCGGCCACGGCGAGCGCCACATGGCCGAGGACCAGCCACAGCGGCAGCCGCGTCACACCGGGCGTGCGCTGGCGCAGTCCGCCGTGGCGGATCCAGACGGCGGCGAGGTAGCCGCCCAGGGCCGCGGTCAGCAGCCACGCGCACAGAACGAAGACACGCATCGTCGTGGACCCCCTGCCCTTGGCCGGCCGCTCCCCGTTCCGGCGGAGCCGCGCGCCCCAGGACACCTCATCCGACGGGAGCAGCCCGGACATCCATCCACCAGTTCACCCGTAGGTGTGAATTTGGAGCGGAACCGGCGTGGATCGGGGCAGCGCCTCGGCTCACCGCTCGCAGGCGGTGTCCGGCTCCGACGCGCCCCCGGCCGCGCCGTCGCCGCGCAGTTCGACGCAGCACGCGTCGGGCCGTGGGGCGAGCACCGCCGTGGTCCTGTCGCTGCCGAGGCCGTGCAGAAAGCCCGCGAGGAACGCCTGGTTGACGCCGCAGACCAGCTCCGGGGCCTTGGCGGCGAGGGGATGGAAGGGGCAGTTGCGCAGCCGCAGCAACCCGGGTGCCGTGCGCTCGGGTTCAAACCCGAACTCCTCGAGCGTCTCGGCGGCCAGGGTCAGTCCCCGCTCGGCTCCGAGCCGCCCGGGGCGCGTCCGCTCGCGTTCGGCGCCGCCCAGGTCCTCTCCGCGCCGGTATGCCACGCGCAGCGCCGCGTCGCGGGCCGACTCGCCCTCCGTCTCGGTGAGGACGGCCTCGGTGAGGACGTCGGCCAGCATGCCGTAGCGGCGCTCGGGGATGCTCACCGCGATGGCCTCGGCCACCGGCTCGTACACCTTGGGCCGCCGGCCGACCTTGCGGATGCCCGCCGGGGGTTCGTAGCCGGCCTGCAGCAGACCCGCCGCCACCATCTTGTCCAGGTGGAAGGCCGCCAGCTTGCGGGAGATGCCGAGACCGTCGGCGACCTCCTCGCGCGTCACCGGCCGCCGGGTCTGCCGGATGAACGCGAACATCCGGCGCCGGGTGGCGTCGCCGAGGGCGGCCAGGGAGGTCAGCGAGGCATGGTCGAGGCCCACCTCGGCATCTTATCGACCATTGCTGTGGGCGAAAAGCGACCGCCCGGACAGCGCACGGCACCCGCCACCCCCCGGACAGCACACGACACCCGCCGCGCCCGGCCGGGCCGCTGCTGGAGACGCGCACCGCGTACTTCGGCTCCGGGCGCGTGGCCGCCGAGGCCGGCCGCCCCCGCCTGCCCGGCGGCCCGGGTCAGCGGGCCGGGCGGCCGGCGGCGGTGCGTCGGGCCTCCCCCGCCCGCCGCAGCACCTCGTCCACCGGCCACTGGTCGTAGGCGTGTTCCCCGTACTTGGCGGCGAGCACGCGGCCGTCGGCGCCGATCAGGAAGTCGGCGGGCAGCCCCAGCCGTCCCCCGTGCGGCCGGCCCGCCGGCCCCCGCTCGCACCCCCGCAGAATCGCCCACGCGCTGCGCGCCACGGCCCGGGCGATCGGCCCCCACACGCGCGGATCGAGCAGGGCGCGGGGTGCGGACTCCACGCCGAACTCGGCGTACAGCCGCTTGCCGGGGTCGGCGACGACGGCGAAGGGGAGGCCGGCGGCGTGCTCCCGCAGTTCCTCGGCGGGCGAGTGGAAGACGACGACCTCCCGGACGCCGGCCGCCTCGATCTCCGCGTGCCGCCGCACGACGGAGCGCAGGTGCAGGTTGCAGACCGGGCAGCCGGCGAAGCGGCGGAACTGAAGGTGGATCAGCCGGTCGGGGTCGGGGACCGGCACCGGGGGACCGGAGACCGGGGTGAGGGTGCGGGAGCCGATCGGCGAGCCGGGGGCCAGGGGCCGGCGGGGCGCGGACGGGGACATCGACATCTGCCTCCTTCGTAGGCGTACGTCGTACACCTACGAGCGTAGGCGTATGTCGTACGCTGTCAACCGCCATGCCACGCCCCCGTTCCCTCAGCCCCGAGCGGCTGGCCGCCGCCGCGCTCGCCGTCCTCGACCGTGACGGACTGGCCGGGCTGTCCATGCGCACCGTCGCCCGGGAACTCGGTATGAGCACCATGGCGCTCTACCGGTACGTGAAGGACCGCGAGGAACTGGAGTTGCTCGTCGTCGAGTTCGTGCTGGCCGCCGTCGACACCGCACCGCCGCCCGCCTCGCTTCCGTGGCGCGAGCGGATCGAGATCCTGGTGCGGCGGATACGGGACACACTGAGCGCGCATCCCTCCGTGGTCGCGCTGGCGGTCGCTCACCGGCACCACTCGCTCGGGGTGCTGCGCTGGTCGGAGGCGGTGCTCACCGTCCTCGCCGGCGCCGGCTTCGAGGGCGAGCGGCGGGTGGTCGCGCTGCGCGGCCTGGTCGCCTACGTCAACGGGGCCCTCCAGCTGGAGCACCTCGGCGCCCTGTCCGGCGAGGGCACACGCGCCATCTCGGCACTGCCGGCCGACGCGTTCCCGCTCATGGCGGACACCGCCCGGCAGGCCGGCCGGGTCGACGCCGAGCGGGAGTTCTTCGGCGGGCTCGCCATGCTCCTGCGCGGCATGGAGGGCTGACGCCCGGGGCCGGGCACGGACCCGCCCTCTCGGGGCGGGACCGGGTGAGCCGGGGGGATAGCGGTCGGCCGGAGCCGGACCCTGCCGGAAGACGGCGGCCGGGTGAGCCCCGGGTTCGTTACGGAAGACCGCTTCAGCAGTACGGCGGCTGGTTGGTGAGGCAGGCCGCGACCCGCATCCACACGCCGAACTGCCGGTACAGCATGCCCATCCGCTCGGGCCTGCCGCGCACCAGGCGGGCGGCCGGGTGCAGGGCCCCGGGAAGCAGGTTGCGCATCGGGCCGTGCGCGTCGTTGACAAGTGCGGTGCTCGCCCCCGCCGCCAGCGCGCCGCGCACGGCGGCGTTGACGTCCTCGGCCATCATGGAACGGCCCCGCTCGTAGTCCCGGCCGCCCGGCTGGACGTCGTCGGCGTCGACGAGCCCGGTGATGCCTTCCATGTCCACGCTCGGGTACACGCTCAGGTACACGCGCACGGCCATGGACCCTATCGGACCCTACGTATTGTAGGTTCCCAACCACCCACGGCCTCAAGGCCGTTCATACGCCTGTTCAACGGGGGACCCATGCAGGAGACGGAGACGGCACCCGGCGGGGAGGTCTGTGTACGCAGCCTCGCACCCACGCTGACCGTGCTCGTCGTGAGCCTCGTCATCGCCGCCGTCGGCGTGTACGAGTTGTGCGGCTTCGGCCTGCACAGCCTCGACCGGCGCCCGCACCTGTTCAGTGACGGCCTGGCCACCGGTGGGGTGATCGCCGCCGCGGTGGCGGCCGGTGCCGCGGTGGGCAACCTCGCCTGGACGCTGGCGGCGGCCCGGCGCCGCACGACAAGGACGGGTTAAGTCCGCACGGGGCCGAGGTAAGAGGGGTTCCCGGTACGCTCCTCTCCCGTAGACCGCGCAGCCGCAGTACCCTACACGCTGTAGGGTCACGTCCCCTGGCCCGTCCCCCTCCCCCAAGGTGACCAGTCACCATGCCCGCTCAGCCGTCGACTCTGTCCTCCCCGCAGATCCCCGCCCAGCGCGGTACGCGCCGCCCGTCCCTGCCGGCCGTGCCCACCGCCCGGCTGCGCACGGCGGCCGCCACGGCCACGGTGTGGTACCTGCGGCTGATCGCCGTGGTCAACATCCTCGCGGTCATGTCCCTGCCGTTCCGCCAAGAGGTCCACGAGCACAACACCAGCAAGCTCTTCGCCCCGCACCAGGCCCACCCGCACCACACCGGCGCCTTCTTCACGCCGTACCTGGCCACCGGCGGCCTGGTCTCCGCCGCGCTCGCGATCTTCCTGATGCTGGTGATGCGGCGCCGGAAGCGGGCCGCGTGGGTGACCAACCTCCTGCTCTCGGGACCGCTCTTCGCGCTCTACGCCGTAGGGCTGCTCACCCAGGACCGGTACGCCGACCACGTCTTCAACTGGGTCTCCGCGGCGCTGACCGGGCTGTTCGTGGCCGCTCTGCTCATCGGCCGGCGCGAGTTCAACGCGGTCGGCGACCCCTCCAACCCGAGGCTGGCGCTGGCCGTCGGGGCGGGCGGCCTGCTCGTGACGGGCGGCCTCGGCACGCTGCTGGTGCACGCCACCAACAAGCTGCCCGGCGCCGGCCTCACCGACGAGATCCTCTACACCTTCCTGCGCGGCATCAGCGTCGGCATGTTCGCCGACCGCATCGAGCATGTGCACGCCCCCCGCTGGACCGACATCGCGGTCAACGCCCTGCTCGCGGCGGCCTTCTGCGTCGTGCTGTACGCCTGCTTCCGCTCACCGCGCGGCCGCCGGCTGCTCGGCCCGGAGGACGAGCACAAGCTGCGCACCCTGCTGGACCGGCACGGCGCCCGCGACTCCCTCGGCTACTTCGCGCTGCGCCGCGACAAGGCGGCGATCTTCTCGCCCAGCGGCAAGGCGGCGGTCACCTACCGGGTCGTCGGCGCGGTCTCCCTGGCCTCCGGCGACCCGATCGGCGACCCCGAGGCCTGGCCCGGCGCCATCGAGGCCTGGCTCGCCGAGGCCCGTCGGCACGCCTGGATCCCGGCGGTCATGGGCGCGAGCGAGGAGGCGGGCACCGTCTACGCCCGGCACGGCCTGGACGCCCTGGAACTCGGCGACGAGGCGATCGTCGACATCGCCGACTTCACCCTGGAGGGCCGCGCGATGCGGGTCGTCCGCCAGGCGCACAACCGGGTCAGGCGGGCCGGGTACACCGTCCGCATCCGCCGCCACGAGGACATCCCGGCCGAGGAGATGGCGCTCCTCATCGACCGCGCCGACCACTGGCGCGACGGCGCCACCGAGCGCGGCTTCTCCATGGCCCTGGGCCGCCTCGGCGACCCGGCCGACGGCCGCTGCGTGATGCTGGAGTGCCGGGATGCGCAGGGCACACCCCGGGCCCTGCTCAGCTTCGTCCCCTGGGGCGAGAACGGGCTCTCCCTGGACCTGATGCGCCGCGACCGCGCCTGCGAGAACGGCCTGATGGAGTACATGGTCGTGGAACTCCTGCTGCAGGCCAAAGAGTTGGGCGTCCAGCGGGTGTCGCTCAACTTCGCGATGTTCCGCTCGGTCTTCGAGCGCGGCGCCCGTCTCGGCGCGGGCCCCGTCCTCCGCCTCTGGCGCTCGATCCTCACCTTCTTCTCCCGCTGGTGGCAGATCGAGTCGCTCTACCGCGCCAACGCCAAGTACCGCCCCGTCTGGGAACCCCGCTTCCTCCTCTTCGCCAAGACCAGCGACATCCCCCGCATCGGCCTGGCCAGCGCCCAGGCGGAGGGCTTCCTGACGCTGCCGAGGCTGCGGGGACGGTCGTGAGCGGACACCGCTGACCGGGGGCCACGCGCCCGAGCGTGACGCCCGGAGCGCCCCGCCCCCCAAGGAGCCCCGACCCTCCGGCCCGGACCCACCTACCCGCCGAGGGGCGCAGCCGCGCGGTCCACCGCGGCGGCGCGGAACGGCTCGGCCCGCAGGCCCGCCCGCTCGTACGCGCGGATCGCCGGCGCGTTGTCCGCATCGACCATCAGCGCGGCGCGCCCGTGGTCCCGTACCAGCGCGTCCACGACGAAGCGTGCGACGGCCGCGCCCAGGCCGCACCCCCGGGCCTGCGGATCGGTGACCACTCCGGCGAGGAAGCCGCAGGCGGGCGCGGACCAGGCATCCGCCGCGACCGCCAGCAGCGGGCCCCTGCCCCGCGCGCCGTAGGCCCCGGCCCAGCGCCGCACACCCGGACGGCCGGGCTGGGCGTAGGACTGCGGGAAGTGCCGGTCGAACAGCGGCGCCGCCGCCCGTTCCGCGTCGGCGTCCAGCCAGACCACGCCCGTCCCGGGGCCGGGCCGTACCGTCGTCTCCATCCACAGGAACGGGTCACCGGCCGACACCAGCCCGGGAGGCCCGTGCACCAGCGCGTCGACCAACCCGGCGGGGCCGAAGGGCCGGTACGTCGGACCGATCTGCGCGAGCACGTCGCGTACGAGGGGCAGCGCGTCCTCGGCGGGGCCGGCGACGGCGAGCCGGTCCCGCCCGGACAGCGCGGGACTTGCCACCGCCACGGCGGCGCCGGCGCGGAAGACACGGACACGGGACGGCTCGCGGCGAGGGCCGGCGCCCTCCGCGCCCGCATCGCCCTGCGGGGCCGAGTCACCCTGCGCCGCCCGGAACACATGCCCCTCCGCAGCCGCATCACCCTGCCCCGCCCAGACCACATGCCCCTCCGCAGCCGCATCACCCTGCCCCGCCCAGACCACATGCCCCCGGCGCTCGCGAAAGTCACCGGCCCTCACCCGTCCGCCCGGCCACCGCCCGCCAAGCCGCCGCCCACCGTGAAGCCGATGACCGAGCCGCCGCCCTCGCGCCGGCAGGCGAACGGGGCGCCGCCGTGGGCCATGGCGACCTCGCGGACGATGGACAGGCCGAGGCCCGAGCCGGGCAGGGAGCGCGCGTCGGCGGCGCGGTAGAAGCGGTCGAAGATGCGGATGAGGTCGCCCTCGGCGATCCCGGGCCCCCGGTCCAGCACCTCCACGCGGACCGTGCCCGGCCGGTCCGGCCCGGTGACGTCGACCTCGATGGGCGCCTTGCCGGACCGGTCGAACTTGGCCGCGTTCTCCACCAGGTTGGAGATGGCCCGCTGGAGCATGCCGGGCCGGCCGTCGGTCGTCGTGTCGCCGCTGGTGCGCAGCACGATCTCGCGGCCGGTTCGGCGCTGCGCGAGCCCCACCACGTCCTCGGCGATGTCGGCGATGTCCACCCGCTGCGGCGGCTCGGTGTCGGACTGCCCGGCGGCGAGGTCGACCAGCTCGTTGACCAGGTCGGTCAGCTCCCGCGCCTCCTGGGTGAGGTCGGCGACGAGTTCCTCGCGGGTGAGCGGGGGGAGTTCGTCGATGCGGCGGAGCAGGGAGATGTTGGTGCGCAGCGACGTCAGCGGGGTGCGCAGCTCGTGGCCCGCGTCCTGCACCAGGCGCCGCTGGTCCTCCTCGGACTGGGCGAGCCGCCCCAGCATCCGGTCGAAGGCGCGTCCGAGCCGGCCCACCTCGTCCAGCCCGGCGACCGGCACCTCGATGCCCAGCCGCCGGGTGCGGGCCACGTCCTCGGCCGCGGAGGTGAGGACCACCAGGCGCCGGGTGATCCGGCGGGCCAGCCACCACCCGAACAGCCCGGCCGCCACCACCACGGCCGCCATCAGGATCAGGGTCCGCTGCTGCAGTGCCCGCAGCAGGTCCTCGGTGTCGCTGAACTCCTGCGCGACCTGCACGGCTCCCCGGCCGTCGCCGAGCGAGACGGTGGCGCTGCGGAACAGGTCCTCGTCGACCCGCACGTCCTTGTGCTCGACCACCTTCCCGGCCGAGCGCGCGAGGGCCATGGCCTTGTCGTGGGAGGTGACGGGCAGGACCGGGTTGCCGTGGTCGACGATCTGGCCCTGCGCCCCCAGCACCTGGACGTCGGTGCGGGCGGGCCGGACCAGGTCGTGCCCGGGCCGGGAGGAGGAGAAGTCCTCGGGAACCATCTCGTGCTGCCGCACCTCGTCCCGCACGTCCTGCACGACCTGGCTGAACACCGACTGCTGGTCGACGCGGACCAGCCGCGCGGCGGAGCCGTACGACAGGATGCCGACGAGGATCGTGACGGCGGCGGTGACGGCCGCGAACGAGACCGCGAAGGTGGTCCGCAGGGAGACCAGCTTGGGCCGGCGCCGGGCCACCAGCCGGCGCAGGCGGCCCACTCAGTCCTCCCGCAGCACGTAACCCACGCCCCGCACCGTGTGGATCAGCTGCGGGGCGCCGGGCTCGTCCAGCTTGCGGCGCAGGTAGCCGACGTAGACGGCGAGGTTCTTGGAGCCGGGGCCGAAGTCGTAGCCCCAGATGCGGTCGTAGATCGTGGAGTGGTCGAGCACGATCCCCGCGTTGCGCACCAGCAGCTCCAGCAGCTCGAACTCGGTGCGGGTCAGCTCCAGCTCCCGCGCGCCCCGCCAGGCCCGGCGGGCCTGCAGGTCCATGCGGATGCCCGCCGCCTCCACCTGCCGGTCGGAGACCTGCACGTCCCCCCGGCCGCCCTCGCCGCCGCTGCCGCCCGGCCCGGCCGGGACCGGGCTGGTGCGGCGCAGCAGGGCGCGCAGCCGGGCGAAGACCTCCTCGACGTCGAACGGCTTGACCACGTAGTCGTCGGCGCCGGCGTCCAGGCCCGCGATGCGGTCGGCGGTCTCCACGAGGGCGGTGAGCATGAGGATCGGCGTGCGGTTGCCCTCGGCGCGCAGCACCCGGCAGACCTGGAGCCCGTCGATGCCCGGCATCATCACGTCGAGCACGAGGACGTCCGGCGGGGTCTTGTGCGCCTGTGCCAGCGCCTCGACGCCGTCGGCGACCGCCGTCACCTCGTACCCTTCCAGGGCCAGGGCACGCTCGAGGGCATGGCGGATGGCACGGTCGTCTTCGGCGAGCAGCACAGTCTGGGGCACGCACCCAGTCTGCCAAGGCCGCGGGTGGTTCGGCCGGGCCGGGCGGGCCTACGATCACCCTTTTTACCGGCCTCTCACCGTCACAGGGGCAACCGGCGGCAGTCACCTACCGTCTTCTCACCACCCGGCACCCGCCCTACTGCCCCAGCGCCGCCAACTGCTCGGCGAACGGCACGACAGCCGGCGCCGCGGCCCGCGTGGCGACCGGCATCAGCGCGGCCAGCTCCCCCGCCGCCCGCTCGATGCGCTCGGCCAGGCCCTGCGCGCCCCAGTCCTCGGACGCGGCGTAGACGCCGGTGGGCACGACCACGGCCCGCAGGAACGCGAACAGCGGCCGCAGCGCGTGCTCCAGCACCAGCGAGTGCCGGCCGGTCCCGCCGGTCGCGGCGATCAGCACCGGCTTCCCGGCCAGCGCGTCCGTGTCCAGCACGTCGAAGAAGGACTTGAACAGCCCGCTGTACGACGCGCTGAACACCGGTGTGACGGCGATCAGCCCGTCGGCCCGCGCCACCGCGTCCTGCGCGGCGGCCAGCTCCCGGCCCGGGAACCCGTTGGTGAGCTGGTGCGCGATCTCGACGGCGAGCTCCCGCACCTCGATCACCTGCACGTCCACGTCCGTCTGCCGGCCCACCGCGGCGGCCAGCCGGTCGGCCAGCAGCCGGGTGGACGACGGGACACCGAGGCCCGCGGACACCACTACGAGCTTCATGCGGCGGTCGCCTCCTTCGCGGCGAGCAGGGACTGGTGGGTCGGCGCGTCCGGCACCTGGGCCGGACGGCCGTTCGCGAACTCCTTGCGCAGCACGGGCACGACCTCCTCGCCGAGCAGGTCGAGCTGCTCCAGCACGGTCTTCAGCGGCAGCCCCGCGTGGTCCATCAGGAACAGCTGGCGCTGGTAGTCGCCGGCGTACTCGCGGAAGGACAGGGTCTTCTCGATCACCTGCTGCGGCGAGCCCACGGTCAGCGGGGTCTGGTCGGTGAAGTCCTCCAGGGAGGGACCGTGGCCGTAGACGGGCGCGTTGTCGAAGTACGGGCGGAACTCGCGCACCGCGTCCTGCGACCTGCCGCGCATGAAGACCTGGCCGCCGAGCCCCACGATCGCCTGCTCGGGCGTGCCGTGCCCGTAGTGCGCGTACCGCGTCCGGTACAGCTCGACCATCCGCTTGGTGTGGTCGGCCGGCCAGAAGATGTTGTTGTGGAAGAAGCCGTCGCCGTAGTACGCGGCCTGCTCGGCTATCTCCGGGGACCGGATCGAGCCGTGCCAGACGAAGGGGGGCACCCCGTCCAGCGGCCTCGGGGTGGAGGTGAAGCCCTGCAGGGGGGTGCGGAACTTGCCCTCCCAGTCCACGACGTCCTCGCGCCACAGCCGGCGCAACAGGGCGTAGTTCTCGACGGCGAGGTTGATGCCCTGGCGGATGTCCTGCCCGAACCAGGGGTAGACCGGGCCGGTGTTGCCGCGGCCCATCATCAGGTCCACCCGCCCGTCGGCCAGGTGCTGGAGCATCGCGAAGTCCTCCGCGATCTTCACCGGGTCGTTGGTGGTGATCAGGGTGGTGGAGGTGGACAGGATCAGCCGCTCCGTCCGCGCGGCTATGTAGCCGAGCATGGTGGTCGGGGACGACGGCACGAACGGCGGGTTGTGGTGCTCGCCGGTGGCGAAGACGTCGAGCCCCACCTCCTCGGCCTTGAGCGCGATGGCGACCATGGCCTTGATCCGCTCGCGCTCGGTCGGCGTACGCCCCGTGGTGGGATCCGGCGTGACGTCGCCGACCGTGAAGATCCCGAACTGCATGGTCGCTCACTCTCCAAGTTGTTGACCGTTCAACAACTCCTCCAACGGTCCCTCTCACCTGGATATTCCGAAGCATTCCGCAGCAACGGAGCCCCCGGCGGGCGGGCCGCGGCAGGAACCCGCCGAGCACCCCGCTCAGTGACGTGCCGCGCCCGTGCGAGGCTGCCCCCATGCCGATCCTCCGCTCCGCCGCCCTCTTCGTCGTCGCCGCGCTGTTCGAGATCGGCGGCGCCTGGCTGGTCTGGCAGGGCGTACGCGAGCACCGCGGCTGGCTCTGGGCGGCCGGCGGCGTCCTCGCCCTCGGCGCCTACGGCTTCGTCGCCACATTCCAGCCGGACGCCCACTTCGGCCGCATCCTGGCCGCGTACGGCGGGATCTTCGTGGCCGGCTCGCTCCTGTGGGGCGTGGTCGCCGACGGCTACCGGCCCGACCGCTGGGACCTCACGGGCGCACTGATCTGCCTCGCCGGGATGGCCGTGATCATGTGGGCGCCGAGGAACGGCGGCTGACCCTCGCCTACGCTGGATGCAGCCCGCAGACCGCCGCCAGACCCACAGGAGCTGCCCATGGCCCCCGCCTCCCGCATCGCCGTCGTCACCGGTGCGAGCAGCGGCATCGGCGCAGCGACGGCCCGGCAGCTCGCCGAGGCCGGCTACCGTGTGGTCCTCACCGCCCGCCGCAAGGACCGCATCGAGGCACTGGCCGACGAGCTGACCAAGGCCGGCCACTCCGCGGTGGCCTATCAGCTGGACGTGACCGACCGCGCGGCGGTGGACGAGTTCGCCACGGCCTTCGAGACCATCGGCGTGCTGGTCAACAACGCGGGCGGCGCCCTCGGCCTGGACCCGGTGGCCACGGGCGACCCGGCGGACTGGCGCACGATGTACGAGACGAACGTCATCGGCACCCTGAACCTCACCCAGGCCCTGCTCCCCAAGCTGGTGGCGAGCGGTGACGGCGTGGTCGTGGTGGTGTCCTCCACGGCCGGCCACGGCACCTACGAGGGCGGTGCGGGCTACGTCGCCGCCAAGCACGGCGCCCACGTGCTCGCCGAGACCCTGCGCCTGGAGATCGTCGGGCAGCCGGTCCGCGTCATCGAGATCGCCCCCGGCCTGGTCAAGACCGAGGAGTTCGCCCTGACCCGCTTCGGCGGCGACGCCGAGCGCGCGGCCAAGGTCTACGAGGGTGTCGCCGAGCCCCTCACCGCCGACGACGTCGCCGACACCGTCGCCTGGGCGGTGACCCGCCCCAGCCACGTCAACATCGATCTCCTGGTCGTCCGCCCCCGCGCCCAGGCCTCCAACACCAAACTCCACCGGGAGCCGCGATGACCGACGACAAGCCCGCCGACGCCCTGGAACAGCGCCGCCTCGCCCAGGAGGCCAAGGACGAGCGCAAGGTCTGGTACTTCCTCGGCTACTTCCTCTTCGGCATCCACATCGTCGCCTTCGTCATGATCTACGCGGTGCGGCACGCGAAGTGAGCGAAGGGCCGGGACCCCGCAGGAGTCCCGGCCCTTCGCCGTGCGTCAGCCCTTCACGCAGACGACCTGCTTCAGCTTGGCGACGACCTCGACGAGGTCCCGCTGCTGATCGATGACCTGGTCGATCGACTTGTAGGCGCCCGGGATCTCGTCCACGACGCCCGAGTCCTTGCGGCACTCCACGCCCCTGGTCTGCTCCTCCAGGTCCTGGGTCGAGAACCGCCGCTTGGCCGCGTTCCGGCTCATGCGCCGACCCGCGCCGTGCGAGGCCGAGTTGAAGGCCGTCTCGTTGCCGAGGCCCTTCACGATGTACGAGCCCGTGCCCATGGAGCCCGGAATGATTCCGTACTCCCCGGAGCCGGCCCGGATCGCGCCCTTGCGGGTGACGAGCAGGTCCATGCCGTCGTACCGCTCCTCGGCCACATAGTTGTGGTGGCAGGAGATCTCCGGCTCGAAGGCCGGCTTCGCCTTCTTGAACTCCTTGCGGATCACGTCCTTCAGAAGCGCCATCATCAGCGTGCGGTTGTGCCGGGCGTACTCCTGCGCCCAGAACAGGTCGTTGCGGTAGGCCGCCATCTGCGGGGTGTCCGCCACGAAGACCGCGAGGTCGCGGTCCACCAGCCCCTGGTTGTGCGGGAGCTTCTGGGCCACGCCGATGTGGTGCTCGGCGAGTTCCTTGCCGATGTTGCGGGAACCGGAGTGCAGCATCAACCAGACAGAACCGGTCGTATCCGTGCAGACCTCGACGAAATGGTTCCCGGATCCGAGCGTTCCCATCTGCTTCTGCGCCCGGTCGTGACGGAACTTGACCGCTTCGGCGACGCCGTCGAACCGCCCCCAGAAGTCGTCCCACCCGGAGGCCGCCAGGCCGTGGAAGTCGCCCGGCTCGACGGGATCGTCGTGCATCCCCCGCCCCACCGGAATGGCCTGCTCGATCCTCGACCGCAGCCGCGACAGGTCGCCCGGCAGATCGTTGGCCGTCAAAGACGTCTTCACCGCCGACATCCCGCAGCCGATGTCCACGCCCACCGCCGCCGGGCAGACCGCGCCCTGCATGGCGATGACGGAGCCGACCGTCGCGCCCTTGCCGTAGTGCACGTCCGGCATCACGGCCAGGCCCCTGATCCAGGGCAGCGTGGCGACGTTCTGGAGCTGGCGCAGGGCCACGTCCTCGACCGTCGCGGGGTCGGTCCACAGCCGGATCGGCACCCGCGCGCCCGGCATCTCCACGTACGACATGATGTCCCCAACTCCCCCTGAAATACCAAAACAACGCTTAAAAGCAGAAAAAAGGAAAAGCAGCGCCAAGCGCGACGAAAAGGGACAAGGGACCGGCGTCCACGGCGGCGCGTGCGATACACATTGTCTGCAGGGGCCGCCCCGCCGCGGCAAGCGAATAACCCGCGGGGAAACTGAGGCACCAGCACCGCAGAACCGAAGTAGCACCACCGAGCGATCCGTCGAGAGGAGCCCGACCGTGCAGCGGAAGGCGTACGTAACCGGCACCGCCGCCCTCCTCGCGGCGCTGCTGGCCGGCTGCACGAGCGGCTCCGGCGGCGACGGCGCCGCGGACAACGCCAACCCGGGCGACGCCGGCACGGCCGCGCCCGCCGCCCAGCCCGGCAAGTACCGCACCCTGCCCGAACCCTGCCGCGCGGTGAGCCACGACACCCTCGACTCGCTCCTGCCCGGCATCAAGCAGATCACCGACCCGGAGCAGCGCGACAAGGCCTACCAGGGCGAGGCGGCGCTCACCTACGACACCGACCGCAAGGTCGGCTGCCGCTGGAAGGTCCAGTCCGCCGACGCCACCGACCGGCTCTCCGTCGACCTCGAGCGCGTGGTGTCGTACGACAACACGGTCAGCGACGACGACCAGGCGAAGCAGCTGTTCGCGCAGAAGGAGTCGGCCGCCCACCTTCCGGCGCCCAGCGGCTCCCCGCAGACGGCGAGCCCGCCCCCGGCCTCCTCCCCCACGCCCACCTCCACCACGTCCACTCCGACGGGCTCCGCCGCCGCATCGGACCCCTCCCCGTCGGCGTCCGATGCGGCGGCGGATCTCCAGCCGCGCACGCTCTCCGATCTCGGTGACGAGGCGTACATCGACGACCGGGCGAACACCTCGGGTTCGACGGCCGAGCAGCGGACGGTGACTGTGGTGTTCCGCACGTCCAACGTCGTCGTCACCCTCGTGTACGAGGAGCAGCCGATGGCCGCCGGAGCGGTCCCGGACAGCAAGGAAATGCAGGACAGAGCCCGGAAACTGGCCTCTCAACTGGACGACGCGCTGGGCGGCTGAGGGCCGCCGCGGCCCCATCCGCCGCTGCGCGCAAAGCGCTCGAACGGAAAACGCGCCTCTCCTTCACCGCGTACGGTGGCCCCGCAGGAACCCCCACTAGTACCGAGCGTCATGAGTGAAGGAACCATGCAGCGAGCAGCCATGCGAGACGACCGTGCCCAGCGATCTCAGCGAAGCAGGCGCCTGAGCCGCGCTCTTGTCTGCGCGGCCGCCGTTCCCGCGATACTGATCACCGCTGCCTGCTCGTCGGACTCCGGCGATGCCAAGGCCAAGGGCGCCGGCGAGGGCGCGCAGCAGTCGGCGGGCGGCGGCACGCAGTCCTCCTCGAGTGCCTCCCCGACCGTGCAGGCGGCCGTGTTCAAGAAGCTTCCGGACGCGTGCGCGGCGCTGTCGGGCAAGACCCTGACCGCCCTGGTGCCGAAGGGCGCGAAGGCGGCCAAGAAGGGCAGTTCGGACGATCCGTCGTCGCGTGCCTCGTGCTCGTGGAGCAGCCTGGACAACAACGGCGTCAAGGGATCCCAGTTCCGCTGGCTGAACGTCTCCCTGATCCGCTTCGACTCCGACGCCACGCTCGGCAGCGGCGACGCGCAGGCGCACACGTACTTCACCCGGCAGGTCAAGGACGCCCAGGGCGTGGACGGGGCGAAGAACCCCAAGTCCGAGCCGGTGTCCGGGGCGGGCGCGGAGTCGACGGTCGTGCGCTACGACCTGAAGAAGAAGGAAGGCCTCTTCAAGCAGCAGACGGTCGTGGCCCGGCTGTCGAACGTGGTCGTCACCGTGGACTACAACGGCGCGGGCCTCGCGGGCGACAAGACCCCGAGCGCCGACGACCTGACCAAGTCCGCGGAGAAGGCGGTCAGGGAGGTCGTGGCGGCGGTGTCGTCCGCCAACGGCTCGTCCTCACCGGCCTCTTCCGGTGCGACGGCCCCGGCCTCGAAGTCCCCGTCGAAGTCGCCGTCCAAGTCCGCGTCGCCGTCGCCGTCCAAGTCGTCCTCTACCGGCGCTTCTCCGTCCAAGTCGTCCGGCGGGAAGAGCTGACCGAAAGGGCTTACGACCCGACCGGCAGTACGTAGGGCGTACACGTGTGCCACCCTGTTGCGCGCAACAACACGCAAGGGGAGGGGAGTACGAGTGGCCGCGCCACCGCAGCTGACTCGGATGCACCGCATACTCATCGGCGTGGTCGTGTCCGGCGCCTTGATCATCGCCGGCATCGGCTTCGCCGGCTCGTACGCGGCCGTCCGTGAGCTGGCCATCAAGAAGGGCTTCGGGAACTTCTCCTATGTGTTCCCGGTCGGCATCGACGCAGGCATCTGTGTCCTCCTGGCCCTTGACCTGCTGCTGACCTGGATCCGCATCCCCTTCCCGCTGCTGCGCCAGACGGCCTGGCTCCTGACGGCGGCGACGATCGCCTTCAACGGGGCCGCCGCCTGGCCGGATCCGCTGGGCGTGGGCATGCACGCGGTGATCCCGATCCTGTTCGTGGTCGCCGTCGAGGCGGCCCGCCATGCCATCGGCCGGATCGCCGACATCACGGCCGACAGGCACATGGAGGGCGTCCGCCTCACCCGCTGGCTGCTCTCCCCGCTCCCCACCTTTCTGCTCTGGCGCCGGATGAAGCTGTGGGAGCTGCGCTCGTACGAACAGGTCATCAAGCTGGAGCAGGAGCGTCTGGTCTACCAGGCCAGGCTGCGCAGCCGGTTCGGCCGGGCGTGGCGCCGCAAGGCCCCGGTGGAGTCGCTGATGCCGCTGCGCCTGGCGCGGTACGGGGTGCCGCTGGCGGAGACGGCGCCGGCGGGGCTGGCGGCGGCGGGGATCGAGCCGGCGCTGCTGCCGCCGGCGCCGCAGCCTCAGCTGACGGCGTCCCACGGCGCCACGGGCAGTGGTGCCGCCGGGGCGGCGCCCATGCCGCAGCAGACGGCACCCTACGGCCCGCAGTACCCGCAGCCCCCCGCCGAGGTGGACGAGCAGAGCCCGTGGTTCCAGGCTCCGCGCGAAGTGGAGTACCACGGGGGGTACGACCCCAGCTACGACCCGATGATGCAGGAGCCGCAGTACGCCCCCGAGGAGCAGTACGAGGAGTGGTACGAGGAGCAGCAGCCGGAGAACTTCCAGCCGCCCTCCGGCGAGGAGACCGGCAGCTTCCCCGTCCCGGCGGGCCCGAACCGCACCCGGGAGCTGGGCGAGGGCGGCGGCACCCCGGCGCCGGAGCCGACCGAGGAGGACTACTACCAGGTCTTCAAACAGTCGATCAACGGCAGCGGCTACCCGACTCCGCGCGAGTTCAGTGACAACGTCGAGGCGACGTACGGCGCCCCCGTCCCCGACGCCGAGGCCAAGAAGATGGTCATGCGCTTCCAGAACCGCCACACCGCGGAGTTGGAGGACGACCACATCGCCTAGCGACAACGGCGCACGGAGAGACGGAAAAGACGGAAAAAGGGGCCCCCGGACGAGGGCCCCTTTCCCGTACTGCTCCCTGTCGCTTCCGTGCCGCTTACGCGCCCAGCAGCTTGCGCACCCGCTCCTGGCCCACGGCGAGCAGCAGGGTGGGCAGGCGGGGCCCGGTGTCCCGGCCGACCAGCAGGTGGTACAGCAGGGCGAAGAAGGAGCGCTGGGCCGTCTTGATCTCCGGCGGCAGCTCCTTCGGCGTCGCGTCGGCCGGGAACCCGGCCTGCACCTTCGGCACCCCGTAGACGAGGTGGGTCAGCCCGTCGAGCGACCAGTGCTCGGCGAGACCGTCGAGCAGCAGCCGCACCGACTGCTGGGAGGCCTCGTCGAGGGACTTCAGCAGCTCGGTGTCGGGCTCGTCGCGCACGATGGTCCGCTGGTCGGCGGGGACGTGCGTGTTGATCCACGCCTCGGCCCTGTCGTACCGGGGACGGACCTCGTCCAGCGAGGCCAGCGGCTGGTCGGGGTCCAGCTCGGACAGGATGCGCAGGGCCTGGTCCTCGTGTCCGGCGGTGATGTCGGCGACGGAGGCGAGGGTGCGGTAGGGCAGCGGGCGCGGTGTCTTCGGCAGTTCACCGGCGGCGGTGCCGACGGCACGGGTGTACGCGGCCACGTCGCCGGGCAGGGCGGAGCCGTCGGCGACCTTGGCGGCGAGCTTGTCCCACTCGTCGTAGAGCCGCTGGATCTCCTGGTCGAAGGCGATCTTGAAGGACTGGTTGGGCCTGCGGCGGGCGTACAGCCAGCGCAGCAGCTGCGGCTCCATGATCTTCAGCGCGTCGGCCGGGGTCGGGACCCCGCCCCGCGAGGACGACATCTTCGCCATGCCGGAGATGCCGACGAAGGCGTACATCGGCCCGATGGGCTGCTTGCCGCCGAAGATCCCGACGATCTGGCCGCCGACCTGGTAGCTGGACCCCGGCGAGGAATGGTCGACGCCGCTCGGCTCGAAGATCACGCCCTCGTACGCCCAGCGCATCGGCCAGTCGACCTTCCAGACCAGCTTGCCGCGGTTGAACTCGCTGAGCTTGACGGTCTCCGTGAAGCCGCACGCGGTGCACGTGTACGACAGCTCGGTGGTGTCGTCGTCGTAGGAGGTGACCGTCGTCAGGTCCTTGCCGCAGTTGCCGCAGTACGGCTTGTACGGGAAGTACCCGGCGGAGCCGGAGCTGCCGTCGTCCTCGGACGCGGCGCCGGAGCCCTCCTCGGCCTCCAGCTCGGCCGCGTCGACCGGCTTCTGCTGCTGCTTCTTCGGCGCCTTCTTCGTGCGGTACTGGTCGAGGATCGCGTCGATCTCGCTCCGGTGCCGCATGGCGTGCAGGATCTGCTCGCGGTACGCGCCGGAGGTGTACTGCGCGGTCTGGCTGATCCCGTCGAACTCGACGCCGAGCTGGGTCAGCGACTCGACCATCGCGGCCTTGAAGTGCTCGGCCCAGTTGGGGTGCGGGGAGCCCTTGGGGGCGGGCACCGAGGTGAGCGGCTTGCCGATGTGCTCGGCCCAGGACTCGTCGATCCCCGCGACACCCGCCGGGACCTTGCGGTACCGGTCGTAGTCGTCCCAGGAGATCAGGTGCCGGACCTGGTAACCGCGCCGCCGGATCTCGTCGGCGACCAGATGGGGGGTCATCACCTCGCGGAGGTTGCCCAGGTGGATGGGTCCGGAGGGGGACAGCCCGGACGCGACGACGACCGGTTTGCCCGGGGCACGGCGCTCCGACTCTTCGATGACCTCATCCGCGAAACGGGAGACCCAGTCGGTGGTCTCGGTGCTCTGAGCCACGATCGGCACGTCCTTCTTTCTCCTCGGGCAGCCGGTACGGTCCAACACGGCTGACCGCTCCATTGTCCCAGGTGGGGCCGCAACCACGAAAACGCCTTTTCAACGCGTTGGACGGCGCGGCCCGGGCCGGCGTTCACTCACGGACCGGAAAATTCGCTTTACCCCCCGTGGGATACTGGCCGGGACCATCCATCCCCACGAGGAGAACGGCACCCCTTCCTATGGCCTCGGTCACGTCCCTGAGCGACTCCGTCCAGCAGCAGCTCGCCTCCGCCCTCTCGGCCGCCCTGCCGGAGGCCGCCGGTGCGGACCCGCTGCTGCGACGAAGCGACCGGGCGGACTTCCAGGCCAACGGGATCCTGGCGCTGGCGAAGAAGGCGAAGGCGAACCCGAGGGAGCTGGCGACGCAGGTCGTCTCCCGGGTGGCCACCGGCGACGAGCTGATCAAGGACATCGAGGTCTCCGGCCCCGGCTTCCTCAACCTCACCATCGCGGACAGGGCGATCACCGCGAACCTGGCCGCGCGGTACGCGGACGAGACCGGCCGCCTCGGCGTGCCGACCGCCGCGAACCCGGGCACCACGGTGATCGACTACGCCCAGCCGAACGTGGCGAAGGAGATGCACGTCGGCCACCTGCGCTCCGCGGTGATCGGCGACTCGGTGGTCCAGCTCCTCGAGTTCACCGGCGAGAACGTGATCCGCCGGCACCACATCGGCGACTGGGGCACCCAGTTCGGCATGCTCATCCAGTACCTGGACGAGCACCCGCACGAGCTGGACCACAAGGAGGCCCGGGTCACCGGCGAGGAGGCGATGTCGAACCTCGACCGCCTCTACAAGGCCGCGCGCAGGAAGTTCGACTCCGACGAGGAGTTCAAGACGAGGGCCCGCCGCCGCGTCGTCGACCTCCAGGCCGGCGACCCGCACACCCTCGCCATGTGGCAGAAGTTCGTGGACGAGTCGAAGATCTACTTCTTCTCCGTCTTCGAGAAGCTGGACATGGAGATCCGGGACGCGGACATCGTCGGCGAGTCGGGTTACAACGACATGCTGGCCGAGACCTGCCGCCTCCTGGAGGAGTCCGGCGTCGCCGTGCGCAGCGAGGGCGCCCTGTGCGTCTTCTTCGACGACATCAAGGGCCCGGACGGCAGCCCGGTCCCGCTGATCGTCCAGAAGTCCGACGGCGGCTACGGCTACGCGGCCACGGACCTGTCCGCGATCCGCGACCGCGTCTTCAACCTCAAGGCGAACACCCTGCTGTACGTGGTCGACGCCCGCCAGGCCCTGCACTTCAAGATGGTGTTCGAGACCGCTCGCAGGGCCGGCTGGCTGAACGACGACGTCACGGCGTACCAGTTGGCCTTCGGCACGGTCCTCGGCAAGGACGGCAAGCCGTTCAAGACGCGTGAGGGCGAGACCGTCCGCCTGGTGGACCTGCTCGACGAGGCGATCGACCGCGCGTCGGCGGTCGTCCGCGAGAAGGCCCAGGACCTCTCCGAGGAGGAGATCGCCGAGCGGGGCGCCCAGGTGGGCATCGGCGCGGTCAAGTACGCGGACCTGTCGACGTCGGCGAACCGAGACTACAAGTTCGACCTGGACCAGATGGTCTCGCTCAACGGCGACACCAGCGTGTACCTGCAGTACGCCTACGCCCGTATCCAGTCCATCCTGCGCAAGGCCGGCGAGGTGCGCCCGGCGGCCCATCCGGAGCTGGCCCTGGCGGACGCGGAGCGGGCCCTCGGCCTGCATGTGGACGCCTTCGCGGAGACGGTGGCGGAGGCGGCCTCCGAGTACGCCCCGCACAAGCTGGCCGGGTACCTGTACCAGTTGGCGTCCCTCTACACCTCGTTCTACGACAAGTGCCCGGTCCTGAAGGCCGACACCCCCGAGCAGGTCGAGAACCGCCTGTTCCTGTGCGACGTCACGGCCCGCACGCTGCACCAGGGCATGGCGCTGCTGGGCATCAGGACGCCCGAGAAGCTCTGACGGCTACCGCTCGTCCGCATCGGCCCCGGCCCGGTCCTCGGTCCGGGGCCGATGCGCGTCCAGGAGTTCCCGGGTGAGGCGCACCAGGGACTGCCGCACCGAGTCCGGTTCGAGGACGCGCAGCGGGGTCGCCAGGCCGAGCAGGTAGCGGGCGAGACCGTCCGGGTCGGGTCCGCCGATGTCGACGAGGGTCGCGTCCGGACCGTCGGGGCGGTGGGCGCCCACCGTGGGCGGGATCAGCCGCAGCGCCTGCTTCAGGGGCAGGGGGAGGCGGATGGTCGCGGACAGCGGGTAGGGGCCGTTCGCGGTGTTGCGGGAGACCAGGAGCGCCGGGTCGGGCGGGTCGATGAGGTCGGCGGGCCGCCCGGTCGGCTGGAAGCGGTCGACGCGATCGGCGCGGAAGGTGCGCCACTGGCCCCGGGCCACGTCCCGCGCGACGACGTACCAGCGCCGGCCGGTGTGCACGAGCCGGTACGGGTCCACGTCCCGGACCGTGGACCTGCCCTCCCCGTCGGTGTACGACAGCCTCGCCCGCTCCCCGCGCCGGCAGGCGACGGCCAGCTCCAGCAGCAGTCCGGGCCTGATCCGCGGTCCGCCGTCGCCCGGCAGGCGTACGAAGGCGTCGTCCAGCTCGCCGAGGCGGTCCGCGACGTGCCGTGGCAGCACCTGGCGCAGCTTCAGCAGCGCCGACAGGGCCGCCTGGTCCCCGCCGAGCGCGTCGCTCAGCGCCGCCTCGCGCAGGCCGACGGCCACGGCCAGCGCCTCCTCGTCGTCGAGGATGAGCGGCGGCACCCGGGAGCCGGCGCGGAGGCGGTAGCCGCCCCAGGGGCCGGCCTCGGAGTCGACGGTGTAGCCGAGGTCCCTGAGCCGCGCCACGTCGCGGCGGACGGTGCGGTCCGTGACGTCCATGCGCTCGGCCAGCTCGCCGCAGGTCCAGGACGGGCGGGCGGACAGCAGGGACAGCAGCCGCAGCAGGCGGGCGGACGAGCTGAGCACGGCGGGAAGTCTCGCACACGCGGCGCACAACCAGGACCGGAACTGTCCTGGTCGCCCTCTACCCTCCTGACCATGACATCGGAAACCTCATCCGCACCCGCGTTCCGCTTCGCCGCCGTCACCTTCGACTGCGCCGACCCGTCCGAAATGGCCCGTTTCTACGGCGAGTTGCTCGGCATGTCGGTGCTCTTCTCCAGCGACGACTTCGTGTTCCTCGGCAAGGAGGGCTCGACCGGGCTCGGCTTCAACCGGCTCACCGACTACCGCCGGCCCACCTGGCCGGACCCCGCCCAGGAGAAGCAGGCGCACATCGAGCTGGGCGTGGACGACCTGGACGCCGCGGAGAAGCGGCTGCTCGAACTGGGCGCCACCAAGCCCGCCTTCCAGCCGGGCGAGGACCGCTGGCGGGTCCTGCTGGATCCCGCCGGACACCCGTTCTGCATCACCACGCTCGTCTGACGCTCGCCGGCCAGGGCGTGGTCCGTGGGGGCGCCGGGCTGCTGTCAGTGGGGGCGCCTACAGTCACCGGCATGGCGACTCTTCCCAACCCTCTGCCCCGGCTGGCCACCGACCCCAGCGGGCGCTCCCTCGGGCTGCACCTGCCGCCCGGCAGGCTGGTCGACGCGACGGCCGAGGGCCCCTGGCCCGAACCCCTGTTGTGGCATGCGGAGAAGCCGGCCGCGCCGGGCACGTGGAAGGCGCTGGGCGCCCCCGCGGCCCGCGTCGGCCTGCTGTCGGTGCTCGTGGACGCCGGCGGGCGCGACAGCGTGCCTCAGGAAGGCCCGGGAAGCTGGGAGTTGATGCCGGAACTGGCGTCGTATCCGGGCGATCACGACGCCGAGGACGTCCTCGCCGACTACTGGGGCTACTGGGAGGCGGAGGACGCGGAGGCGATGGGCAAGGTGGTCGAGCCCTTCGGGGCCGCGTGGCCGGGGCTCGCGCCCGCGCCCACCCCGACCGCGGACCCCGGCACGCGCGCGGCCCAGGTGGCCGACCTCGTCACGGGCGACGGGGCCGGGTGGTTCGACGCGGCGCGTCTCGCGCTGGTGCCGGCCCGCCGGTCCGCCGACATACCGGCGGCGATCGGCTGGAGCGGCCCGCTGAACCACGACAACGACGTGGCCCGGCTGTGCGCGGTCCTCCGCTCGTGGGAGGACCGCTTCGGCATACGGGTGGTGGGGCTCGGCTTCGACACCCTGCTGGTGTCCGTCGCTGCGCCGCCGGCCACCCAGGAGGTCGCCGAGGCCGTGGCGGCCGAGCACTTCGCCTTCTGCCCGGACAACATCACCCAGGGCCGGGCGAGCGGTCTGCGGGACTACGCCAAGGGCCTGGTCGGCGCCCACCTGTGGACCTTCTGGTGGGACTGAGGCCAGGGCCCGCGCCCCACCGCCCGCGCCCCCGGCCCGGCCGCGGTGAGCGGCGGGCCGGGGGCGCGGGCGGTGCCGAGTCCGGCGGCGGTGGCGGCCGTTACGCGAAGGCCGGGGCCTGCTTCGGGTTCGGGCCGAACTTGTTGTCGCCCGCCTGGCTGTCCGTGCAGTAGAAGACCAGCAGGGTGATGGGGCCGACGAGCGGGATGATCCCGAAGAGGATCCACCAGCCGGAACGGCCCGTGTCGTGCAGGCGGCGCACGGTGACGCCCCACGCCGGCAGCAGGAAGCCGAGCGCGGGGATCGCGACGAGGTAGACCGCGTGGGCCGCGAAGCCGACGATCCCGAAGACGATGTAGATGATGTACGCGAACAGGAAGAACAGCCAGTACTCCTTGCGGCGCGCACGCCCGCTGAAGACCGCGTACTTCTTGAGCGCCTCGATGAACCAGTTCACTGCAAACCCCCCCGGGGATCGTTGCTCGGCCCCTCCGAACGGATCGGGCCAGGCGCAGAGAGTAAGGGGTTTGGCAAGAGCACGTAAATCGAACCGGCGCACGGCCCAAACGTCGAATTCCGGACAGATGCGCGCAGAGGATCGCACTGTTCAGGCCGGGCCACCCGGACGTTCCCGAAACCGAGTTCGTTCCGTTGCCGAACCGAGCGGAGTCCGTGGCCGGCCCGCCGCCCTTTCGGTACCGGACCGATCCCGGACCGTGTCCTTCAGCGCAGCTTCCGCGCCACCTCGGTCGCCCAGTAGGTGAGGATGGTCCGCGCGCCCGCCCGCTTGATGCCGGTCAGGGTCTCCAGGATGGCGCGGTCGCGGTCCACCCAGCCCTTCTCGGCGGCGGCCTCGATCATCGAGTACTCGCCGGAGATCTGGTAGGCGGCCACGGGCACGTCCACGCTGTCGGCGACCCGGGCGAGGACGTCGAGGTACGGGCCGGCCGGCTTGACCATCACCATGTCCGCGCCCTCGGCCAGGTCCAGCTCCAACTCCCGCAGGGACTCACGCCAGTTGGCCGGGTCCTGCTGGTAGGTCTTGCGGTCGCCCTGGAGCGAGGAGGCGACGGCCTCGCGGAAGGGGCCGTAGAAGGCGGAGGAGTACTTGGCGGTGTAGGCGAGGATGGCCACGTCCTCGCGCCCGATCTGGTCGAGCGCGCCCCGGATGACGCCGATCTGGCCGTCCATCATCCCGCTCGGGCCGACGACATGGGCGCCGGCGTCGGCCTGCACCTGGGCCATCGCGGCGTACCGCTCCAGGGTGGCGTCGTTGTCGACCCGGCCCTCGGCGTCCAGCACCCCGCAGTGCCCGTGGTCGGTGAACTCGTCGAGGCACACGTCGGACATGACGAGCAGGTCGTCGCCGACCTCGGCGCGCACGTCGCGCAGGGCGACCTGAAGGATCCCGTCCGGGTCGGTCCCGGCCGTACCGAGGGCGTCCTTCTTTCCCTCCTCCGGCACGCCGAAGAGCATGATCCCGGAGATCCCGGCCTCCACCGCCTCGGCGGCGGCCTTCTTCAGGCTGTCCCGGGTGTGCTGCACGACCCCGGGCATCGCCCCGATCGGCACCGGCTCGCTCGCGCCCTCGCGGATGAAGGCGGGAAGGATGAAGTCGGCGGGGTTCAGTCGCGTCTCGGCCACCATCCGCCGCATGACGGGCGAGGTCCGCAGCCGCCGGGGACGCGTACCGGGGAAGGATCCGTACTTCGTCATGCCCTCTACGCTACGCCCGCGCGGCCCCCTCCTTTGCCGACGGCCTGTCGGCCCGCACCCGCCCCATAGCGGGACATAGCGGCACCCTCATACGAAGCCTTTGCGCTCCCCTGGACATCCCTGGATCCTCCGGCCTCCCCAGCGTTCTACGCGCGCGGTGTCATGCACGCGCCACCCCCACTCGGCCGCTGACAGGAGTCACGCATGCTGCGGAAGGCAGCGTGGCCGAACCGGTGGCCCAGACGATCGAGACGACGTTCAACGGCGACTATGCGGGGGGTACGGCGGCGTAAGGGGCGTGCGCCCGGCGGGCGCTGCGGTGCCCGCCCGGCGCTCGGCGCTCGCCGAGGCCCGTGCGCATCCGGGATGCATGGGGGTGGTGCTCACGCGGCTCGCACCCCTTGGCCCAGCACCGTCCGGTCCGCCCTGCAGTCGCGACAGAGGCCGGGGCGTGGGGCGCGGAAGGGGCGGTCGCAGCCGTCGCAGTCCTGGAAGGGATCGGGCCGACGGACGGCGCCGGATCGCGTCTCCGCGTTCGGTGGTGACGCGCTGGGGGCGGGGAGCGGCACGGGCAGCAGCTCCCTGAGGCGGTAGGCGATCAGGCTCGCAGCGCTCTTCAGGTCGGCGGGAAGGTCGTCGGTCAGTTTGCGGTGAAGCACCGCTGCCGACACCCCGTGATCGAACCAGGCGATGACGGCCGGCACGAGCCGGTCCACGTCGCGGCGGGTGAGGAGGAGGCGGTCGTCGGTCCGGCGGAGACCTGCAAGGAAAGTGGCGGCCCTGTCGTACCGGCGGTCGCGCGGACCGTGCTCTGCCGGGGGCGCGGTCGGCTCGGGAGGAGCCGGGGGCACTGCGGGTGCGGGCGCGGGTTCGGGCGTGTGCGGGTGAGGGGGGTGGTCATCCTCCTCGGGCGCTGTCGGAGGGGTGGTGCCCGTGCCAAGCATGCGGTCGCCGGTACGACGGCTCGCCGGGGGGCGTCCGGCCACGCGAACGGGTGCGGCGGCAGCGGCAACCGGTGTGTGGTGGGCGTACGTACGAGTGACCAGCCGGCCCGACTCCGTGTGCTCGCGGACCCGCTCCAGGTAGCCGCACGCCTCCAACTCCCGCAGCGCGGACGCGATCCGGTCCCGCCCTTCGGGGAAGCGGTCCGCGAGGCTGCGGATGTCGACCGGGGTGCCCTCGGGCACCGACAGGATGTGGGTCGCGAGTCCGATCGCGGTCAGCGACAGCTCGCGGTGCTGGGCGAGGTGGTTGCCGATGACGACGTACTGGCCGGACTGGTACGTGCGTACGTGGGTGACACCGGAGTGGGTGGTGGATCGCCGAACAGCGTGAAGCGGGCGCGGGGTGGCGTTAGGCTTCTTCTCAGCCATGGGGAAGAGGCTCCATCTTCCTCGTTGGTCAGGCCCTCGCACTGGGATTGCCGTCCCGGCGGGGGCCGATGCATGTGCGGGCTTGTGGAGGCGGTGGCGTGCCTCGGGGCGAGACTGCACGCCCGAACCGCATATGCGCCAGCCACACCGGCCTGTTTCACCCAGCCGAGTGATCTACGCGTGGTTTGGTGGGGTTGGTTGGTTATTTCCCTGGGTTCTTTGGTCTTTTACCGCCCGACGCCCCGGCCCGCCTGCGACCGGGGCACGCCTTTCCCGGCGCCGGTCGCCGGATCCAGTTCCGCCCACACCGTCTTGCACGGCACCGGGCCGAGCCGTACGCCCCAGCGGTCTGCCAACTCCTCGACCAGCAACAGGCCGTAGCCGGATTCTGCCGGTGCGGCGGCGGACGTCTGCCGGTCCGGCAGTACGTCCCCGCGCGTATCGGTGACCTCGATCCGCACAACGCCCTCGGCCGTCATCGTGAGAGCGAGCCGGAAGCTCCGTCCCGGCACCCGCCCATGGAGCGCGGCGTTCGCCGTCAGCTCGGCGACGATCAGCCGGGCGGGGTCCAACGGCAGCCCCCAAGAGCGCAGTTGCTCGGTCGCCAGCAGTCGGCCGAGTCGTGCGCCGCGCCGGGTCGCGGAGAGGGGCACGCAGAACTGGCGCGCCACAAGGGGGAGGGTGGAGATTTGCTCGTTCACGTCACTCAGCGTGTCCGCACATGCTTAGCCTGTGAAGAACGGCAGCCCGTGCGGACGGTGGCTGTCCGTGTGGTGCCCGGATGCGTCCGGGCCGTACGGGGTGACCGGTGACGGGAGGGCGGCGTTTCGTGAGCGACTGGGACGCGGGGCTGGAGGACGACGAGGCTGGGGCCGTGATGCGGACGGTCTCACGGCAGCTGAAGCTGTGGCGAGAGGCGGCCGGCCTCACTCAGGCCGAGTTCGGGTCGGCCATCGGGTACGGGGAGGAGCTGGTCTCCTCGGTGGAGCGGGGGCGGCGGATTCCCCGGCCGGAGTACCTGGACGGGGCGGACGAGGTGCTGGGGGCGGACGGGAAGATCGCGGCCCTCAAGCAGGATGTGGCGGAGGTCCGGTACCCGAAGAAGGTGCGGGACCTGAAGAAGCTGGAGGCGGAGGCGGTGGAGCTCTGCGCCTATAACAACTCCGTCGTCCATGGGTTGTTGCAGACGGAGGAGTACGTGCGCGCATCGATGGCCACCCGACGGCCGCCGTTCTCGGAGGACGAGTTGGAACAACAGGTGGCCGCCCGCCTGGCACGTCAGGAGATCCTCTCCGAAGTGCCACTGCGAGTCTTCAGCTTCGTCCAATGCGAGTCGACGCTGCGACGCCCGGTCGGTGGCAGGATGGTCATGCGAAGGCAGCTCGAACACCTGTTGGCCGCCGGTCGGTTCAGGAACGTCGACTTGCAGGTCTTGCCCTTGGACCGGGAGGACAACGCCGGACTCGCGGGTTCGTTCAGGCTGCTGCGGCTACGGGACGGCAGCACTGTCGGACACAACGAGGTCCAACTCGTCAGCCGCGTGATCACCGACCCGAAAGAAGTTCAGGTGCTGGACATCCGCTATGGGATCATCCGCGCACAGGCTCTCACCCCTCGTGAGTCACTGGCCTTCATCGAGAAAGTGCTTGGAGAGACATGAAGCCGGAGTGGATAAAGAGCAGCTACAGCACGCCCGACGGCCCCGACTGCGTCGAGGTGGCCGCCCCTGACGAGACCCACATCCTCGTCCGCGACTCCAAGAACCCCGAAGGCCCCCGCCTTGCCCTCACCCCCACCGCCTGGGCGACCTTCCTGCCGTACGCCGCCGGGCACTGACGTACGGGCACCCGGCAACGGGCTTCACCAACAGCGCTGAGCGCGGCGGGGCGCCCCCGCAAAGGGCACCCCGCCACACCTCACGTCGTAGACCGCCGCCTCCGCGCCCCCGGCCGCCGTTCGCTCGGGCGGGTCACCGGGTCGCCCGCCTCCAGGGCGGCGGCCCGGCGCTTCGCGCCGAACTCCGCCAGGGCCTCGGCCAGCTTGTGGACGGACGGCTCGGGGGCCATCACGTCGACGCGCAGGCCGTGCTCCTCCGCCGTCTTCGCCGTCGCCGGGCCGATGCAGGCGATCACCGTGACGTTGTGCGGCTTGCCCGCGATGCCGACCAGGTTGCGGACCGTCGACGAGGACGTGAAGAGGACCGCGTCGAAGCCGCCGCCCTTGATCGCCTCACGCGTCTCCGCCGGGGGCGGCGAGGCGCGCACCGTGCGGTAGGCCGTGACGTCGTCGACCTCCCAGCCCAGCTCGATGAGGCCCGCGACCAGGGTCTCCGTGGCGATGTCCGCGCGCGGCAGGAAGACGCGGTCGATGGGGTCGAAGACCGGGTCGTACGGGGGCCAGTCCTCCAGCAGACCCGCCGCCGACTGCTCGCCGCTCGGCACCAGGTCGGGCTTCACACCGAAGGCGATGAGTGCCTTGGCCGTCTGCTCGCCCACCGCGGCCACCTTGATACCCGCAAAAGCCCGAGCGTCAAGGCCGTACTCCTCGAACTTCTCCCGGACGGCCTTCACCGCGTTGACCGACGTGAAGGCGATCCACTCGTAGCGGCCCGTCACCAGGCCCTTGACCGCGCGCTCCATCTGCTGGGGCGTGCGCGGGGGCTCCACCGCGATGGTGGGGACCTCGTGCGGCACGGCGCCGTAGGACCGCAGCTGGTCGGAGAGCGACGCCGCCTGCTCCTTCGTGCGCGGCACGAGCACCTTCCAGCCGAACAGCGGCTTGGACTCGAACCACGACAGCTGGTCGCGCCGGGCGGCGGTGGAACGCTCGCCGACCACGGCTATCACCGGCCGGCCGCCGTCCGGCGACGGCAGCACCTTCGCCTGCTTCAGCGTCTGCGCGATCGTGCCGAGCGTGGCCGTCCAGGTGCGCTGGCGGGTCGTCGTACCGGCGACGGTCACCGTCAGCGGGGTGTCGGGCTTGCGGCCCGCGGAGACCAGCTCGCCGGCCGCCGCCGCCACGGAGTCCAGCGTCGTGGAGACGACCACCGTGCCGTCCGACGCACCCACCTCCGTCCAGCAGCGCTCGGAGGCGGTCCGGGCGTCCACGAAGCGGACGTCCGCGCCCTTGGCGTCGCGCAGGGGCACACCGGCGTACGCGGGCACGCCGACCGCCGCGGCGACCCCGGGGACGACCTCGAAGGGCACCCCGGCGGCGGCGCAGGCGAGCATTTCGTCGGCCGCGTACGTATCAAGTCCCGGGTCCCCGGACACCGCACGCACGACCCGCCTGCCGCCCCGCGCAGCCTCCATGACAAGATGAGCGGCATCCCGGGCAGCAGCCGGGGACGCGGCGGTTGTTGACGTGCCGTCAACGACCGTCAGCTGGGGCGTGCCCGTGCCCGGCGGCGAGACCGCGGAGGGATCCGCGTCCGTGCGCACCACGGAGACGCCCGGTCGGGCGTGCGTCCGGACCACGTCGAGCACCTCGTGCTCGGCGACCAGGACGTCCGCGTTCGACAGCGCCTCCACGGCGCGCAGAGTCAGCAGTCCCGGATCTCCGGGTCCGGCACCGAGGAAGGTGACGTGCCCGTGTTCCGGACCGGCGGCAGGAAGGGTGGTGGGGCTCAATGTGCTCGCTCCCCCATCAGACCGGCCGCGCCCTGGGCGAGCATCTCGGCGGCGAGTTCGCGACCGAGTGCCAGCGCCTGGTCGTGCGTCTGGGGCACGGGACCGGTGGTGGACAACTGCACCAGGCGGGTGCCGTCGGTCGTGCCGACGACGCCGCGCAGGCGCATTTCCTTGACAGACTGCCCGTCGGCCTGGGGATCCTCCCGCTCGAGCGGAGCCGAGCGCGGGGGAAGGTCGGCCAGCGCGCCCACGGGGGCGCTGCAACCGGCCTCCAGGGCGGCGAGCAGTGACCGCTCGGCGGTCACGGCGGCCCGCGTGAGCGGGTCGTCGAGTTCGCCGAGCGCCGCGACGAGGTCCGCGCGGTCCGCGGCACACTCGATCGCCAGGGCCCCCTGGCCGGGGGCGGGCAAAACCGTGTCGACCGACAGGAAGTCGGTGACCTCGTCGATCCGGCCTATTCGACTCAGCCCCGCGGCGGCCAGCACGACCGCGTCCAGGTCGCCGTCGTGGACGTACCGGATGCGGGTGTCCACGTTGCCGCGGATCGGGACCGTCCGTATGTCCAGGCCGTGGGTGCGCGCGTACGCGTTCAGCTGGGCGGCGCGGCGCGGTGAGCCGGTGCCGATGCGGGCGCCGCGCGGCAGGTCCGTGAACTTCAGCGCGTCCCGGGCGACGATCACGTCGCGCGGGTCCTCGCGCTCCGGTACGGCGGCCAGGACCAGTTCCTCGGGCTGCGTGGTCGGCAGGTCCTTGAGCGAATGAACCGCGAAGTCGACCTCGCCCCGCAGCAGCGCGTCACGCAGCGCCGTCACGAAGACGCCGGTGCCGCCCATCTGCGCCAGGTGCTCGCGCGAGGTGTCGCCGTACGTGGTGATCTCGACCAGCTCGACGGGTCGCCCGGTCAGCCGGCGGACGGCCTGCGCCACCTGCCCGGACTGGGCCATGGCGAGCTTGCTCCGCCTGGTCCCCAGTCGCAGTGCCGCGTTGTCACCTGCTCGTGGGTCGTTCATGCCGGTCGGTCCTTCTCGTCTGTGCTGTCTCCGGCCCGGGAGACGGATGCCACCGTCTCGGGGTCGAGGTCGAACAGGGTGCGCAGCGCGTCCGCGTACCCGGCGCCGCCGGGCTCGGCCGCGAGCTGTTTGACCCGTACCGTCGGCGCGTGCAGCAGCTTGTCGACGACCCGGTGCACGGCCTGCCGGATCTCGCCGCGCTGGCGTTCGTCCAGGTCGGGCAGGCGCCCGTCGAGGCGCGCGATCTCGCTGGCGACGACGTCGGCGGCCATGGTGCGCAGCGCGACCACGGTCGGCGTGATGTGCGCCGCCCGCTGGGCCGCCCCGAAGGCCGCGACCTCGTCGGAGACGATACGCCGAACCTGGTCGACATCGGCCGCCATCGGTGCGTCGGCGGAGGCTTCCGCCAGCGACTCGATGTCCACCAGCCGCACCCCGGCCAGCCGGTGCACGGCCGCGTCGATGTCGCGGGGCATGGCCAGGTCGAGCAGAAAGAAGAAGGGCGCCGGGCGCTCGGCCGGCGGCTGCGGCCCGCGGCGCTCGGGGATCCGGCCCACCGTGGCGACGGTCGCGGCGAGCGCGGTGATCAGCTCGGCGTCGGCCTCGGGCGTACGGCGCTCACGGCGGTCGACCGTGCCTCCCGCGGCCCAGGCCGCGTGCTGCTCCAGGGTGGCCGCGTCCATGCCGGCCACGGCGGCCTCGCCCATGACGGAGAAGCCGGACTGCACGGCGGACAGGTCCAGCGGGCAGTTCTCCTCGGCGCCCGCCCCGGCCGGCGGCAGCGCCGCCTTGGCGTGCGTCTCGGGTACGGCGGTGCCGGCGACGGCCGGCTGCCCGGTGCGGCCCTCGACCGCCTGGGCGACCGCCTCCGCCGTGAGCACCAGACCCGTCGCCCCGGTGCAGGAGACGACGACGTCGGCACGTGTCAGCTCGTCGGGTACGGCGTCCATCCGTACCGCGCGGGCGGTCACGGCGTTGTCGTCGGACTCGGTCAGGATCCGCGCGAGCCGCTCGGCGCGCTCGAAGGTGCGGTTGGCGACGACCACCTCGGCGACACCGGCCCGCGCGAGCGTGGCGGCGGCCAGCGAGGACATCGAGCCGGCCCCGATGACCAGGGCCTTCTTGCCCCGCGCCCAGGTGGGCACGTCGGTGCCGAGGGAGAGCTGCTCCAGGCCGAAGCTGACCAGGGACTGCCCGGCGCGGTCGATGCCGGTCTCGGAGTGGGCGCGCTTGCCGACCCTGAGGGCCTGCTGGAACAGGTCGTTCATAAGCCGGCCCGCGGTGTGCAGGTCCTGCGCCGTGGCCAGGGAGTCCTTGATCTGGCCGAGGATCTGCCCCTCGCCGACGACCATCGAGTCCAGCCCGCAGGCCACCGAGAACAGGTGGTGGACGGCCCGGTCCTCGTAGTGCACGTACAGATACGGGGTCAGTTCCTCCAGGCCGACTCCGCTGTGCTGGGCGAGCAGCGTGGACAGCTCGGCGACGCCGGCGTGGAACTTGTCCACGTCCGCGTACAGCTCGATGCGGTTGCAGGTGGCGAGCACCGCGGCCTCGGCGGCCGGTTCGGCGGCGACCGTGTCCTGCACCAGCTTGGCCTGGGCGTCCGCACCGAGCGCGGCCCGCTCCAGAACGCTGACCGGCGCGCTGCGGTGGCTCAGGCCCACAACGAGGAGACTCATGCCGGCATCACGGCGGGTACGTCCCCGTCGGGTCCCTGGTCGGCGGAGTCGTCGGCGTCCGTGCCACGCGGGGTGGCGGCGGGCCGGGCGCCGTCGCCGGCCGCGGTCTCCTCGCCGGCCTTGCGCTGCTCGTGGAAGGCCAGGATCTGGAGTTCGATCGACAGGTCGACCTTGCGCACGTCGACGCCGTCCGGGACGGACAGCACGGTCGGCGCGAAGTTCAGGATGGAGGTCACACCCGCGGCCACCAGCCGGTCGCAGACCTGCTGGGCGACGCCGGCGGGGGTGGCGATCACGCCGATGGAGACCCCGTTGTCCTTGATGATCTTCTCGAGGTCGTCGGAGTGCTGCACGGGGATGCCCGCGACCGGCTTGCCGGTGAGCGAGGGGTCGGCGTCGATGAGAGCCGCCACCCGGAAGCCGCGGGAGGCGAAACCGCCGTAGCCCGCGAGGGCGGCGCCGAGGTTACCGATACCGACGATGACAACCGGCCAGTCCTGGGTCAGGCCGAGTTCACGGGAGATCTGGTAGACGAGATACTCCACGTCGTAGCCGACACCGCGCGTTCCGTAGGAGCCCAGGTACGAGAAGTCCTTGCGCAGCTTGGCGGAGTTGACCCCCGCCGCCGCGGCCAGCTCCTCGGAGGAGACCGTGGGTACCGAGCGCTCCGACAACGCGGTCAGGGCGCGGAGGTAGAGCGGAAGCCTGGCGACGGTGGCCTCGGGAATCCCTCGGCTGCGGGTCGCCGGTCGGTGTGTTCGGCCAGTTGCCACGGTGCTCCTGCGGGTAGAGCGGGGCTGCAGGCGGTCACACGTTCCCAGACCGCCCCGTCGACAGCAGGCTATGTCTTTGTGAACGCGTGCACAAAGATGGTGTCCGATTTGCCCGGCAGAAGTGACCGGGCTCACGCATCTTTCGCGCCCGCGGCGGGAACCCGTGGATACGCAGCGCCGTTCCTTCATTACTGGGGGCAAAATCGCACACTCTCCTCACAATTCCCGCCCCCGAGATCAAGCTGCCGTAGATCCTGAGCGCCTTCGGGATCAGTTGGACTACTCGGTCAGTGCCTGGCGCAGCCGGTCCTCGTTCACGCGCCAGAAGGTGTGCTGCTCACCGTCGATCAGTACGACCGGGATCTGCTCCCAGTACTGGTCGTGCAGGGCCTGGTCCTCGGTGATGTCCCGCTGCTCCCAGGGCACACCGAGTTCCCCGCAGACCTTCTCGATCGCGACCTCCGCGTCGTCGCACAGATGACAGCCCGGCTTGCGGATGAGCGTGACCAGCCGCTCGCGGGGCTCGGCCTTACGTCGGAAGAGTGGACTCATACCGGCCATTCTCCCGCGCCGCCCGGGCGTCTTCGCCGTCCCGTTCCCCGCCTCCTCCACGGGCTCCACCCGCGACTCGCCGTGCGCCTCGCCCTCCGCCTTCTTCTCCGCCCTCTTCTCCGCCTTCCTTAACGGCGCGGTCGCGCAGAGTTCACGCCCTTCGAACGTCGCCGCTCCGGAAGTACCGAACAGACTGGCTATGCTCACGACATGGCCGCTCTCGGATGGCTCACCCCCCGTAGGCGCTCCGCCACGGCGCGGAGCGTGTTGGCAGGCGAGGCCTCGGCGGAGGCTGCCCGCAAGTCCTCGCAGGAGGCTGCGCCGGTCTCGCCGCAGGAACCTGAGTTCCCGGTGCCGGGCGACGACAAGGCGGCTGCCTTCTTCGACCTCGACAACACCGTGATGCAGGGCGCCGCGCTGTTCCACTTCGGCCGCGGCCTGTACAAGCGGAAGTTCTTCGAGACCCGCGACCTCGCCAAGTTCGCCTGGCAGCAGGCGTGGTTCCGGCTGGCCGGCGTCGAGGACCCCGAACACATGCAGGACGCCCGCGACTCGGCGCTGTCCATCGTCAAGGGCCACCGCGTCGCCGAGCTGGAGTCCATCGGCGAGGAGATCTACGACGAGTACATGGCCGACCGCATCTGGCCCGGCACCCGCGCCCTCGCCCAGGCCCACCTGGACGCGGGCCAGAAGGTCTGGCTGGTCACGGCGGCTCCGGTGGAGATCGCCCAGGTCATCACCCGCCGCCTGGGCCTCACCGGCGCGCTCGGCACGGTCGCGGAGTCCGTCGACGGCGTCTACACCGGCAGGCTGGTCGGCGAGCCCCTGCACGGCCCGGCCAAGGCGGAGGCGGTCCGCGCGCTGGCCGCCGCGGAGGGGCTGGACCTCTCCCGCTGCGCCGCGTACAGCGACAGCCACAACGACATCCCGATGCTGTCCCTCGTCGGCCACCCCTACGCCATCAACCCCGACGCCAAGCTGCGCAAGCACGCCCGCGAGAAGGACTGGCGGCTGCGGGACTACCGCACCGGCCGCAAGGCGGCGAAGGTCGGCATCCCGGCGGCGGCAGGTGTCGGCGCGGTCGCCGGCGGCACCGCTGCGGCCATCGCCCTGAGCCGACGGCGCCGATAGGGCGGCGCCGCCTGTCGGCGGGGCGCCACCCCCAGCACGACCCGGTAACAGTTCCGCGCGCCCGAATTATGCCGCGGCCACTTCAACACGCCCCGGACTTCACCGAAACCCGCCCTTTTTCGATCAATAAACGGTCAAGCTAGGGAACTTGACAGGGCATCAATCGGTGACAGAAGCGACGCAATCGATGATTTGAGCAACTCGGTGTAGCAGTGCCTGCACGAAGCGTTATTCTCCTCAGACGCAAACCGGTACCCCTCCGTCGCCACGACGGGTGAACGGTCCCGCACTGCACGTGATGGAAGCTCTGCCTCTGGGAGTCCCGTGTACCCACACGTCGGGGTTGACGCCTCGGGCCTGGCTACGCTGCGCGCAACAGTCGCAACGGTCAAAGAGACGCTGCGCGGCCTCGTCCCCACCGCGTACGCCGTCCCCGCCTTCGCCGCGGCCGCGCCCGTGGGCCCGTGCTACGCACTGGCCGACGGCAGCGCCGCCGTGGGCAGACGAGGGCGCTCCACCGGTGCCGCCCCGGCCCGCCGTCCGGCCGCCGACAGCGACAGCGCCCGGATGATGGACCTGGTCGAACGCGCCCAGGCGGGCGAGGCCGAGGCCTTCGGACGGCTGTACGACCAGTACAGCGACACGGTGTATCGGTACATCTACTACCGCGTCGGCGGCCGCGCGACGGCCGAGGACCTGACGAGCGAGACCTTTCTGCGGGCCCTGCGCAGGATCGGCACCTTCACCTGGCAGGGCCGGGACTTCGGGGCGTGGCTGGTCACGATCGCCCGGAACCTGGTCGCCGACCACTTCAAGTCCAGCCGCTTCCGCCTCGAAGTGACCACCGGCGAGATGCTGGACGCCAACGAGGTCGAGCGCTCCCCGGAGGACTCCGTCCTGGAGTCGCTGTCCAACGCCGCGCTCCTCGACGCCGTGCGCCGGCTGAACCCGCAGCAGCAGGAGTGCGTGACGCTCCGCTTCCTGCAGGGCCTCTCGGTCGCCGAGACCGCCCGCGTCATGGGCAAGAACGAGGGCGCCATCAAGACCCTCCAGTACCGCGCCGTGCGCACGCTCGCCCGGCTCCTGCCGGACGACGCCCGCTGAACCGCCCGCCCGAGGCACGTGCCCCGCAGCACCACGCAGGGCGATCCTCAACTCACCTACAGTGAAAGCCCGTTGCCTTTCCGCTCCGATCATCCGCCGTCCGTAACCCAAGTGCCGCGCCAGTCGTTGTGCGGGATACAGGCTCCCTGTGGTCACGTCCTGGCCGACCCTGATCGCTCGATCGTGTGGAAGTGGTCGTGGGCGTGCAACCCTCAGGACCCCCTGGGGAGTCGACCGTCATGACGAGAGGAGGTGCCGCCAGTGATCGCGAACGTATCGGCGCACCGGCGGGCGAACGCCTTCGCCCAGGCCCTGGAGGAGCAGTCCGACCGGGACACGGCGGCCGAGCAGTCAGCAAGCCCGGCGACTTCACCGCCGACCGCCGAGGAACAGACCGAGCAGCGCGGGCTGCTGGCCCTCGCGGCGGGTCTCGGCGCGCTGCCCAAACCGCAGCTCGACCCCGGCGTCAAGGCCGTCCAGCGCGCGCAGCTGGTGGCCGCGATGGAGGCCATGCTCCAGGAGGGAACCGGGGCGGCGGACACGTCGGTACCGGAACAGCGGGGCCACCGGGCCAAGGGCGCCCACCGGGCGAGTCCGCTGGGCAAACTCCGGCCGCGTTCCCGGCTGACCAAGGGCCTCGCGGCCGGCGGACTGAGCGTGGGCGTGGCCGCCGGAGCCTTCGGCGGGGTCGCCGCCGCCAGCTCCGACGCCCTGCCCGGTGACTCGCTGTACGGCCTCAAACGCGGCATCGAGGACTTCAAGCTCAACTACCTGACCGACGGCAACGACCAGCGCGGTCAGACCTACCTCGACCAGGCCTCCACCCGGCTCAACGAGGCACGCCGGCTGATGGAGCGCGGCCGCGGCGGCCACCTCGACCACGAGTCCATCGGCGAGATCCGCCGCACCCTGTCCGGGATGCAGCACGACGTGACCGAGGGCCACCGCCTGCTGCACGCCGCCTACGAGGCCGACCCCGAATCACTGGGCCCGATCCAGGCGCTCTCCGCCTTCTCCCGCTCCCATCGCGAGGCGTGGAGCGCGCTGAGCGACAAGCTGCCCGTGCAACTCGGGGACGTCAAACAGCAGGTGTCGTCGGTCTTCGACGCCATAGACCAGGAGGTCGCCCCGCTGCAGTCCCTGCTTCCGCAGTCGCCGGCCCAGGGCGGCAAGGGCAAGCACCAGGGCTCCGGCTCGGCGTCTCCCGGTTCCTCCGGCACCCAGCGGTCGACCGCGCCCAGCTCCTCCGGCCAGACCCCGTCCGCCGGCGGACACGCGAGCCCCGGCGACCCGAGCGGTTCCGCCACCGGCACCGGCGGCGAGGGCCTGCTCGGCGGCAGCACCGGCGGCCTGCTCGACCCGCCGAAGACCGGCAACGGCAGCGGCGCGCCGTCCACCAGCAAGCCCCCGACGGGCGTCCCGGACGTCACGCTCCCGCCGCTCCTGCCGGGCCTGCTGCCCGGCCTGGGCATCGACAACCAGGACGCGGACTGACGCCGTACGACATGCCGGTGGGGCGCCCCTTCCCGAGCAGGGGCGCCCCACCGTCGTCCTCACGGGCCGGTCAGAAGAACACCGACCTGCGCTGCACCAGCAGCTTGTACAGCGTGTGCTGGATCTGCTCGCGGACCTGGTCGGTCAGGTTGAACATCAGCATCGGGTCCTCGGCGGCCTCCGGCGGATAGCCGTCCGTCCGGATGGGCTCGCCGAACTGGATCGTCCACTTGGTGGGCAGCGGGACGGCACCCAGCGGCCCGAGCCACGGGAAGGTCGGCGTCAGCGGGAAGTAGGGAAAGCCCAGCAGCCGGGCGAGCGTCTTCGCGTTGCCGATCATCGGGTAGATCTCCTCCGCCCCGACGATCGAGCAGGGGACGATCGGCGCGCCCTGCCGCAGCGCGGTCGACACGAAGCCACCGCGGCCGAACCGCTGCAGTTTGTAGCGCTCGCTGAAAGGTTTCCCGATGCCCTTGAACCCCTCGGGCATCACCCCGACCAGCTCGCCCTGACCCAGCAGCCGTTCGGCGTCCTCCGCGCAGGCCAGGGTGTGCCCCAGCTTGCGGGCCAACTCGTTCACCACCGGCAGCACGAAGACCAGGTCGGCGGCGAGCAGCCGCAGATGCCGGCCCGCGGGATGGCGGTCGTGCACGGCGACCTGCATCATCAGGCCGTCCAGCGGCAGCGTCCCGGAGTGGTTGGCGACGATCAGCGCCCCGCCCTCGGCCGGGATGTTCTCGATGCCCTTCACCTCGACCCGGAAGTACTTCTCGTACACCGGCCGCAGCAGCGACATCAGGACCTGGTCGGTCAGCTCCTCGTCGTAGCCGAAGTCGTCGACCTCGTAGTCCCCGGTCAGCCGGCGCCGCAGAAACGCCAGCCCGGCCGCGACCCGGCGCTCCAGGCCGCCCTCCCGGTCTCCGGACCGCGACGGCTCCTGGGGCTCCTGGGGCTTGTCGTCACCGCTCACCGGCTCATCTTCCTGCGCCCGGGCCCGGCCCGGCAGTGCCTGGACCTCGCCCATCTCGCCGGCCTCACCGCGCCGGCTGCCCGCGCTCCGGCGCCGCGCCGGGCGCTGCGTAGCGCTCCCGCGCGAGCGGTCGTCGTCGAACGGAATGACCTTGGCGTCCGCCATCGTTGCTGCGCTCCTCAGTTGGCGGTGTGCGTCGTGGGCCGGTCGCCGCCCGGCGTGGCCAGCGCGGCGATCCGGTCGACGGCCCCCGCGAGGGCCTCCGGTGGCAGCAGCCCCGGGCCCTGGCCGCGGGCGAAGTCAGTGAACGTTTCCGCAGTCGTGTACCTGGGCGTGAAGCCCAGCGTCTCGCGCATCTGGACGGTGTCCACCACCCGCCCGTGGGTCAGCAGCCGGATCTGCTCCGGCGAAAAGTCCGTCATGCCCAGCGTACGTACCAAAGAGCCCGCCCAGGTGACCGCGGGCAGCAGCAGCGGCACGGTGGGCCGCCCGAGCCGCCGGGAGCACTGGGAGAGCAGCAGCACGCCGTCTCCGGCGATGTTGAAGGTGCCGCTGTTGATGGTGCCCCGGCGCGGCTCGTGCGAGGCGATCCGCAGCACCTCGACGACGTCGTCCTCGTGCACGAACTGCAGCCGCGGGTCGTAGCCGAACACGGTCGGCAGGACGGGCAGCGCGAAGTACGAGGCGAGCGGGGTGTCGGCGGACGGCCCGAGGATGTTGGCGAACCGCAGCACGCACACGGCCACGTCCGGGCGCCGCCGCGCGAACCCGCGCACGTACCCCTCGACCTCGACGGCGTCCTTCGCGAACCCGCCGCTGGGCAGCGACTTGGGCGGGGTCGTCTCGGTGAACACGGCGGGATCCCGCGGCGCGGACCCGTAGACGTTGGTGCTGGACTTGACCACCAGCCGCTTCACCGCCGGCGACTTCTGGCAGGCGCCGAGGAGCTGCATGGTGCCGATGACGTTGGTCTCCTTGACCGTGGCCCGGTTGCCGCCGCCCAGGGCGGTGCCCGTCACGTCCAGGTGGACGACGGTGTCGGCGGCCGTCTCGGCGAGCACCCGGGCGATCGTCGGCTGCCGGATGTCGGCCTGGATGAAGTCGGCCCCGCCCAGATGGTGCGCCGGCGGCACCGCGTCCACCGCGACCACACGGTCGACCTCCGGGTCCCGCTGGATCCGCCGCACGAACCGGCCGCCCAGCTGCCGGGCCACTCCGGTGACGAGCACGACCTTTCCCAAGATCAGCGCCTTCCTTCCCGCGTTACTGGTGTCCCGCGTTCCCCGTGTGCGGCCAACCTATCGGGTCGATGTTGCGCTGTGATGACCACCCGATGCGCGACGTGACGGAAATTCGCCGGGCGGCCGCCCGCGGGTGGCGAAAGATGCCGATGGCCCCCCACCACATCTGATGGGGGGCCATCGGGACACGCTCTCGCGGCGCCGCCTACTTCTTGTTACGACGCTGAACGCGCGTGCGCTTGAGCAGCTTGCGGTGCTTCTTCTTGGCCATCCGCTTGCGCCGCTTCTTGATAACAGAGCCCACGACTACCCTCGCTCACTTCTCATCACTCGGTTGTTTGGGCGCCATGGGCCCACACGACCTACGAGGGGCTAGCCTACCCAACCGGGCGCCGAGGTCGTAATCGAGGGTCCTCCGAGGTCCCCCGGAGGTGTCGTCAGACCGTCTCCACCCCCACATAGCTGTCGCGGAGGTACTCGTGTACCGCCTGTTCCGGGACGCGGAAGGACCGCCCCACCCGGATCGCGGGCAGATGACCGCTGTGCACCAGGCGGTACACGGTCATCTTCGACACTCGCATCACCGTGGCGACCTCCGCCACGGTCAGGAACTGAACCTCGTTCAGAGGCCTCTCGCCAGCTGCAGCCATGACACACCTGCACCTTCCGCACTCGACGGCCACCGGCTTCCCCTTCCGGTGACTCTTCGTCGTTGCGTGCTCACTCCCCAGACTAGGGGCGGGTGATGCGAGTGGGGAAGAGGTGCACCCATCGGCGGCCTACTGTGACAGACACGCTCGTTCGAGTACGTAGCGGGTCAGCGGACGGTAGTAACTAGACCGCACCCCGTCATCAAGTGGAACGACGGCGGACACGACTCCCTCCGCCTCCCCCACGAACAGCGCGGGATCGTCGGTGTCGGCGAGTCCGATGGCCTCGAACCCCAGCTGACCTGCGCCACAGGCCCACCCGTGGTCCCCGACGACCAGCTCGGGCAGCGGCCCTCCGCCCGCCGCCGCGGCCTCCAGCACGACCCGAACCGGCAGCGGCGAGTGGCTGTGTGCGCCCGGCTCACAACCCGGGCGCCCGGCGTCGGTTTCCCGCACCAACGCGACACCTCGTACGTAGTCGAGCCGGTGCGTGCGTAGACCGAACCGGGTCAATATGTCGACACAGCGACCCTGCGCGGGGGTGAGTACCTCACACCCCGCCGCCGAGAGCGCGTCCGCCAAGCCGGCGTAGAACCCGAGCAGCGGCCGCGGGTGCCCGGTTCCGAACAGCACCGGCGCCCCGCGCCGGGCCACCTCCCGCAGCCGGCCCGCGAAGGCGTCCAGCGCGGCCAGCGTACGCTCCGGGTCGATCACATCCGGACCGGCAGTGTGCCGCGGATCGGCCGAAACCCCGCACCTCTCCGCCATCAAAGCGAGCAGTTCCCGTTGTCCCCATATCCCTTCAGGATCAATCCCGATCAGCACCCGGGGATCCCGCGCGGCGAACAGCCGATACCTCCGCAGACTCACCTCCCGCGAGGTCCCCACCACTCCGGCCAGCCGCACAGCCAGCAGATGCGCACGAATCTCGGCGGGGGTCACCACGGGTGCGATGGTGACTCATGGGGGTGGCCGAGAGCAGGGAAACGGGGGGAAGTGCGCACGGTTGGCGTAACGGCACGGTGGTGGGCCGGCGCTCCGGCCCCCTGCCCGGCAAGGCAGGGCGCCCTCTCAGGCGACCGGGACGGACGGGCGGGACGGACGGGCGGGCGGGCGGGAAACCGGGCTCCGGGGAGCACAGCCCCCGGCCGGTCACGGCAACAGCCCCCGCAGCGGGAACACCGCACGCCTGGTCGCCAGCACGGCCTGATCAAGACGGTCGGCGGGGTCGTACCCCACGTCCCAGGACGCCCAACTCACCGGCCATCGTCCATCGGTCATCCGCTGCGGCCCCAACTGCCGTGTCCGCGCGAACACTTCCTGCCGCCACCCCTCGGGGATCATCGTCTCCGGCGCCACCGGCCTGCCCGCGGCGATCCCCACGAGGTGCGTCCAGGACCGCGGCACGACCTCCACCACCGCGTATCCCCCGCCCCCGAGCGCGATCCACTTCCCCCCGGCGTGTTCGTGCGCCAGCTCGTGACACGCCACCTGCACCGCCCGCTGCGCATCCAGCGACACGGCCAGATGCGCCAGCGGATCCTCGAAATGCGTGTCCGCACCGTGCTGGGTGACGAGCACCTGCGGCCGGAACTCGGCGAGCAGCTCCGGCACCACCGCGTGAAACGCCCGCAGCCACCCCGCGTCCCCGGTGCCCGCCGGCAGCGCCACGTTCACGGCGGCCCCCTCCCCCGCCCCGGCGCCCGTCTCCTGCGGCCACCCGGTCTGCGGGAACAACGTCCGGGGATGCTCGTGCAGCGAGATCGTCAGCACCCGCGGGTCCTCCCAGAACGCGGCCTGCACCCCGTCCCCGTGGTGCACGTCCACGTCCACGTACGCGACCCGCTCGGCCCCCAGCTCCAGCAGCCGCGCGACGGCCAGGGCCGCGTCGTTGTAGACGCAGAACCCGGACGCGGCCCCCGGCATCGCGTGATGCAGTCCGCCCGCGAAGTTCACGGCGTGCTCGGCGTCCCCCCGCCACACCGCCTCCGCCGCGCCCACCGACTGTCCCGCGATCAGCGCGGACACCTCGTGCATCCCCGCGAAGGCGGGGTCGTCGAGGGTCCCGAGCCCGTAGGAGATGTCCGCCCCCGCCGGATCGGCGGACGCGGACTTCACGGCCTCGATGTAGTCCTCCCGGTGGACCAGCCGCAGCGTCGACTCCCCGGCCGGTTTCGCCGCGACGACCTCCATCTTCCGGTCGAGCCCGAAGGCACTCACCAGGCTCCGGGTCAGTGCCAGCCGGACCGGATCCATCGGATGGTCCCGGCCGAAGTCATAGCCCGTTACCGCCTCGTCCCACATCAGCTGTGCGCGGCCGCTCATGCCCGCCACCGTAGCGGTCCGGTTGAGCCGCGAACGACCTGGCGTACCCGAACGTCACCAGCACCAACACCATCGGCACAAGCATCGCCCCGCGATAGCTCCACGCGTCGCCAAGGGCGCCCACCAACGGCGAACCGACCAGAAAGCCGACGTAATTGAAGATGTTGAGCCGCGCCACGGCCGCGTCCGAGGCCCCGGGGAACAGCCGCCCCGCCGCCGCGAACGTCTGCGGCACCAGCACGCACAGCCCGAGGCCCAGCAGGGTGAACCCGAGCATCCCCACCCACGCCCCGGGCGCCGAGGCCACCACCGCGAACCCGCCGGCCGCCACCAGCGCCCCGAGCCGTACGACGGCCACGGCCCCGAAGCGCCGCACCCCGAAGTCGCCGATCGCCCGCCCCAGCAGCGTGGTCACCATGTACACGTTGTACGGCACGGTCGCCAGCTGCTCCGAGCTGCCCAGCACGTCCTTCAGGTACTTCGCGCTCCAGTTGGAGACGGTCGAGTCCCCGATGTAGGCGAAGGTCATCACCAGGCACAGCGGCAGCAGCAGCTTGAAGACGACACCCCCGCCGCGCCCCGGCTCCTCGCCCAGGGGCGCCCGGTCGCCGTCGACGTACCAGCGGCTGCCCACCAGCGTCGCCGGCAGCAGTACGGCCACCACCGGCAGGTACGACACCCACAGCGCGAGATGCCAGTGCGCGCCCGCCCAGGCCAGCGAGGCCCCGACGATCCCGCCCAGGCTGTAGGCGGCGTGGAAGCTGAGCATGATGCTGCGGCCGTACGTGCGCTGCAGGCTCACCCCGAGCATGTTCATGGAGGCGTCGAGCGCCCCCACGGCCAGCCCGAAGGCGGCCAGCGCCACCGCCAGCGCGGCCACCTGCCCCCGGCCGCCCGCCCCGACGCCGAGCAGCGCCAGGAGCACCACGGGCTGGGACGAGCGCAGCAGCAGACTGGGCCGTGTCCGCCTCACCAGCTGCTCGGTGGTGACGCTGCCGACCCCGGCGAGGACCGGTACGGCGGCCAGGAAGACCGGCAGCAGCGCGTCGGAGACTCCGTACCGGTCCTGGATGGCGGGGATCCGCGTCACCAGCAGGGCGAAGGTGACGCCCTGGGCGAAGAAGCTGAACGCCAGCGAGGCCCTGCCGCGCCGCAGCACATCGGTCATGGCGGCGAGCGTAGGGCCCCGGGCTACTGCTGGGTAGATCCAGCCAAAGATGAATTTCCTTCAGCTTCAATGGCTCCGGCGGGCGGGGACCGAGTGACCGGTTCCGTCGGGACCGGCGCTCAGGCGGCGGCGCCGACCGCGGTGCGCTCGGCCGGACCGCCCTCCAGCTCGGCGGCCAGCGCCTTCTCCATCGGGTCGACGGCCAGCCCGCCGCTGGCCACGAACGCGATCACCATCGAGGCGATCAGGAAGACGGTGCCGAGCCACACCATCGTGTCCACGGGGATGGTGTACGCACCCACGACCCGCGCGATGCACTCGACGAGCAGCGCCACACCCCAGACGACCGAGAACACCTTCTCCTTGCGCAGGAAGGCCCCCGACCGGACCGACGCCCCGGAGACGAGCCGCTGCCAGGCGGCCTCCTTCGCAGGGTCGCCCTTGACCATGAAGGGCTTGATGCCTGCGGTCATCATCGGCCGTCCGAGCCGGACCGAGACCAGGATGCCGATGCCGACCGCGCTGCTGATCGCACCGTCCTTGGCCAGCATCAGCCGCGGGTCGCCGGAGACGAAGCTCAGCAGCAACGAGACGAGGTTGACGGCCAGGATGAGCCCGGCCAGAGCATTGGTCCGCCGCTCCCGCACCAGACTCCACAGCGTCCGCGCCGCCGGCACCACGCTGCTCCAGGCGAGCGCGGCGAAGGTGCTCATCCCGAAGGCGTCCTTGATGAGGTAGTACGAGCCGAGCGGCACCGCCACGTCCACGATCAGCGGACGGAAGTTGTCCAGCACGCTCGGGTTCTGCTTCTGGTGCTCGCTCCGGCCTGTGGCCCCCGTGTTCTTCGTCATGCCCTCAGCTTCGCCGCTGGAGGGGGCCCACCAGTAGAAACGATCGTCCGGACGTCCGCATGACAAATGTCAGGCGCCGGCGGATGGCGCGCGTCATACCAGCAGGTCAGCCAATTCCCCCATGCTGCCGAAGAGTTGAGTGGCCCCCGCGAGCCGCGCCGCCGGCGTCATGGCCGTGAACCCGTACACGTCCATCCCGGCCGCCACGGCCGCCTGCACGCCCAGCGGAGAGTCCTCCACGACCACGCACCGCGCCGGGGCGACGCCCATCCGTTCGGCCGCGTACAGGAAGAGATCGGGTGCCGGCTTGCCCCGCCCCACGTCCTGCGAGCTGAAGATGTGCTCGCCCGTGAACCACCGATCGAGCCCGGTGGTCCGGTGCCCCACCCGTATCCGCTCGTGGCTGCCGGAGGAGGCCACGCAGTACGGCGTCCCGTCCGCCGTCAGCTTCTCCAGTACGTCGACCGCGCCGGGCACGGGCTGCAACTCCCGCTCGAACGCGGCGAAGACACGTGCGTGGAAGACGTCGTCGAAGTCGTCCGGAAGCCGCTGCCCGGTCCGTTCCAGAACCAGGTCGTGGATCCTGTGCATCGCCGACCCCATGTAGTCACGCAGGGAGTCCTCGTACGACGTCGGGTGCCCGAGCTCGGTCAGATAGGCGGCCAGGTGCCGGTTGGAAATGGGCTCGCTGTCGACAAGGACACCGTCGTTGTCGAAGATGATGAGGTCGTAGCGCATGACCCAACCCTAAACGCGG